>JAQZAY010000355.1 GCA_029239415.1 Pseudomonas sp.
GCCGATCTCACGGGCGATGGCGACTTTTTCCTCGGCCGAAAAGCGCATGCTGCTGGCATAGCTGTCGAGCATGCGCATGGCCTTGTCCGGATCCTGGCGAGCCAGGCGGCGCAGACCCAGCCCGACCACGTCGGACATGGCTTCGTCCACCGGCATGAAGCGCGAAGGCTGGTCGAGCAGTTCGGGCTTCTGCGCGACATCGAGCAACAGGCGACCCTGGCTCGACAGCGTGGTCAGACCCTGCACCAGGCTGGTAGCCAATGGATAGTTGCGCGCCTGGGCGGCAAGCTTGGCGCGCTGCCAGCGCTTGTTCTCGGTGAGCTGGCCTTCACTGGCCCAGCGCTGGAACAGGCCGTCACAGGCCGTGGGCAGCGTTTTGCCGGTCAGCCACAGCTTGTCGGCGTTGGCATAGCCTTCGGCGCGCAGCTGGCTGTTGCTCAACTGGTACTGGCCGTACAGGCAGTCGAGCTCCTTGAAGTTGAGCTTGGGGTCGTAGTATTTGACGAACGGTGCCCACTCGCCGCGCTCGGCCAGTTGCCGCAGCCAGCGCAGTTTCATCCAGTTGGCCTGCGGCAGGTCGCCGTGCTTGGCCAGGAAGCCCTCGATTTCGGCGTTGCTCGCGCTGCGCAGGCGCGGCGTGAGCTCGTCGTAGGCCAGGTAGGCCTCCAGGGGGTAATCCTGCAGCTCGGCGGCGTAGCGCATGTACGGCCCGCTGTCGCCCTTGGCCAGGGCGCGCTTGGCTTCGTCGTAATACTGGCGCTGCGTGGCCAGGTCGGCGGCCTGGATAGTGGCGACGCTGGAAGCAGACAGGATGAGGCAGGAAAACAGGCTGAACAGGCGACTGCGCATGAGACTTCCAGGCAGAGAGGACGTGACAAGTGTCGGCAGTGCCAGCACTAAAGAAGTGAGCCTAGCTTAGCCTCTAGAGCAGGCGCGATGAAAGCGTTCAGGATCATTCATTTTATTGCCGCCTTCGGTCTGCCAGGGCAAAAGTCGGTTAGAATGCGCGCCCGGTTTTTGGAGAAGCTCATGACCCTGCTCAAATTCAGCGATGTGTCCCTTGCATTCGGCGCGATGCCGTTGTTGGACAAGGTGTCCTGGCAGATCGCCCGTGGTGAGCGGGTGTGCATCATCGGCCGCAACGGCACTGGCAAATCCAGCATGCTGAAGCTGGTCAAGGGCGTGCAGAAACCCGATGACGGCGCCGTCTGGCGCGCGCCCGGGCTGAAAATCGGCGAATTGCCCCAGGAACTGCCGGTGGCCGACGAACGGACCGTGTTCGACGTGGTTGCCGAAGGCCTGGACGGCGTGGGCGCATTGCTGGCCGAATACCACCACTTGAGCCAGAACATCGTCACCGACGAAGACCTGAACAAGCTCATGCATGTCCAGCAGGACCTCGAAGCCCGTGACGGCTGGCGCCTGCAGCAGTTGGTCGACAGCACCCTGAGCCGCCTGCAATTGCCGGCCGACAAGACCCTCAAGCAACTCTCCGGTGGCTGGCGCCGTCGGGTGCTGCTGGCCCAGGCGCTGGTGTCCGAGCCGGATCTGCTGCTGCTCGACGAACCGACCAACCACCTGGACATCGGCGCCATCGCCTGGCTCGAAGAAGCCCTCAAGGATTTCCAGGGCGCGGTACTGTTCATCACCCACGACCGCTCCTTCCTGCAGAACCTGGCCACCCGCATTCTCGAACTGGACCGCGGCGGCCTGATCGACTGGAACGGCGACTACGCCAGCTTCCTGGTGCACAAGGAGGCCATGCTGGCCGCCGAGGAAACCGCCAACGCCCTGTTCGACAAGAAGCTGGCCCAGGAAGAAGTCTGGATTCGCCAGGGCATCAAGGCTCGCCGTACCCGCAACGAAGGCCGGGTGCGTGCGCTCAAGGCCCTGCGGGTCGAGCGCAGCGAGCGCCGCGAGCGCCAGGGCAAGGCCAACATCCAGCTCGATGTCGCCGAGAAATCCGGCAAGCAGGTGATGGTCCTGGAAAACGTCAGCTTCAGCCATCCCGGTGGTCCGCAGCTGGTCAAGGATTTCTCCATGGTCCTGCAGCGCCAGGACCGCATCGGCCTGCTGGGCGCCAACGGTACCGGCAAGACCACCTTGCTCAAGCTGATGCTGGGCGACCTGCAGCCAACCAGCGGCAAGGTCGAGTCGGGCACCCGTCTTGAAGTGGCCTACTTCGACCAGTTGCGTCACCAGCTGGATCTGGAAAAGACGGTGATCGACAACCTCGCCGAGGGCCGCGACTTCATCGAGATCGATGGCCAGAACCGCCATGTTCTGAGCTACCTGGGTGATTTCCTGTTCAGCCCGCAACGCGCGCGCACGCCAGTCAAGGCCTTGTCCGGGGGCGAGCGTGCGCGCCTGCTGCTGGCCAAGCTGTTCAGCAAGCCGGCCAACCTGCTGGTGCTCGACGAGCCGACCAACGACCTGGACGTCGAGACCCTCGAGCTGCTCGAGGAAGTGCTCTCGGCGTTCAAGGGCACCGTGCTGATGGTCAGCCACGACCGGGCCTTCCTCGACAACGTGGTCACCAGCACGCTGGTGTTCGAAGGCGAGGGCAAGGTGCGCGAGTATGTCGGTGGCTACCAGGACTGGATCCGCCAGGGCGGCTCGCCCAAGTTGCTGGGCGTGAGCGAAAGCAAGTCGGGCAAGTCGTCGCTCAACAGCGCCGTGGTCGAGGCCGCGCCCGTGGTCGAGCCTGCGCCTGTCGCGAGTGCCGAGCCTGCGAAAAAGAAGCTCAGCTACAAGCTGCAACGCGAGCTCGAGGCCTTGCCGGGGCAGATCGATGAGGTGGAGAAGAAGATGGCGCAGGTGCAGGAAGAGATCAGCGCCGCGAGCTTCTACCAGCGCCCGATCGGCGAGACCACCGCGGTGCTGGCGAGCCTCGAAAGGCTGCAGGCCGAGCTCGATGTCCTGGTCGAGCGCTGGGCCGAGCTGGACAGCTGACCGGGCTGCCTGACCCGGCGCGTGAGCACCGGGTCAGGCAGGGGTCATTCCTTTTTCTGCAGGCGGACCGCCAGCACGTCGCAAGGTGCGCCGTGCAGTACGTCGTTGGCGGTCGAGCCCAGCAACAAGGCCAGGCCATGGCGGCCGTGGCTGCCGACGACGATCAGGTCGCACTGGTATTCCCTGGCCAGCTGATGGATTTCCTGGCGTGGCTGTCCGTAGGTGAGATGCGAGTCGCCGCGCGGGATGTCCGGATACTTGATGAACAGACGGTCCATGCGCTCCTTGGCCTGGTCGAACTGCTGCTGTTGCAGCTGCGACAGGTCCATCGGCACGTCGCCTCCGAACGCCATGGCCATGGGCTCGACGATATGCACCAGCGATACCTTGGTGGTGCCGAGCGAGGCGAGCTTCATGGCCCGCTTGATCACCGGGTCGCATTCTTCGGTCAGGTCCACGGCAACCAGTATATGTTCGTAGGACATGAGCAGTTCTCCTGACAATAGCGATAGTTGAAGTATGGTCGGTTTCGGGCCAATCGCCTTGAAGCTCGGCTAACCAGCTCATTTGCAACGCTTTATGGGAACCACAGATATGACGATATGGTTGGTTGTGTCAATCCTTGCCTTGATTCTCAGCCCGCTCGCATGGCTGCGGCCATCGCACAAGCAGAGCGTGCAGATGAACCTGCGCCTGGAAGGACGGCGCATGGGGCTGGCCATGCAGCTGGCGCCCGCGCAATGGCCGCACTGGCTGGGCAGGCAGGCGCCAGACCCTTGCCCGCAGTACCACCGCGGGCGCAGCAAGGGGCGTACCGACACCTGGTGCTATTGGCAGGTCACACCCGGGGTGTGGCTCAACCAGTGGCGCGAGCCCTGCGAGGACTCGCGGGTGCTGGCCCAGTTGGCGCGCTTGCCCGAGAGCGTCTACAAGGTCGAGGCGGACAGGCAGATGATCGCGCTCTATT
>JAQZAY010000356.1 GCA_029239415.1 Pseudomonas sp.
CAACGCCTGCTCCGGGCCGATGCTGTACGACATCGCCATCACCCTGAACGATTGGTGCTGCACGGCGGACGGCAGCCTCGACCTGCCACGTGCCCAGGCCCTGCTGGGTGCCTATGCGGCGCTGCGTCCGTTCACCGCCGCCGAGGCCGACCTGTGGCCGGTGATGCTGCGGGTGGCCTGCGTACGCTTCTGGCTGTCGCGTCTGATCGCGGCGCAATCGTTTGCCGGGATGGACGTGATGATCCACGACCCGTCGGAGTTCGAGGTGCGCCTGGCACAGCGGCAAGAAGTCGTGGTGCGGTTGCCGTTCGCGCTGTAAGGCGTCGCTCACACCGGTGCAGGCGGTGACGGGGCGGACGTCATCGCGGGCAAGCCCGCTCCCACAAGCTGCTTGCGCAGCCATGCCTACACCGACGGCTGCAGAGGTCTGGGTGGGAGCTGGCTTGCCCGCGATAGGGCCCTGTCAGGCGCCGCCTGCGCCGCGGGTAAGTCCACACATCAGTCCATGCGGTCAGGCATGTGCCAAGTAGAAAAAGACAGTTGCTCCCACAGCTCACCGTGATCGCCTGTACCACTGCGATGTAACTACGGGTGAGCGGCCTCAGCCGGGGCGCCGAACCGGCCGCAATGGGGCCGCAGAGCCCGTCCAAGCAGCCGCCTCTCGCTGTCAGCCAGTGTTGATGGATCAGTCGCTCAAGCTTGCAGCTTACGGCTTGAAGCGTGCGGCTCTCTGCCTCGCACTACTTCAAAGCGACTCCAGGCATCCCGCCAGCCCGTTCCCCAGATTCTCCAGCAACCGCTCGTACCCATGGGCGTCCACTGGATCGGTGCCACCGAGCGCGTCGAGCTCCGCCAGGCGCACCGGCAAACCGGCCGTCAGAGTCTCGGCCAGGCGAGGGCGCAGGGGCGGCTCGCTGAACACGCAGGTCTTGCCCACCGCCTGCAGGCGCTGGCGCATCGCGGCCACGTGCTGGGCCCCTGGCTGGACCTCCGACGCCACGCTGAACACGCCGGTGTGCTTGAGGCCATAGGCCGCCTCGAAATAGTCGAAGGCTTCGTGGAAGACGAAATACGGCTTGTCGGCCACCTTCGCCACACGCGCCTCAATACGCTGGTCCAGCCCATCCAGACGCTCGGTGAAGGCCACCAGGTTGGCCTGATAGCGCGTCGCATGGTCAGGATCGACCTGCGCCAGATCGGCGGTCATCTTCGCGGCGATCACCCGTGCGTTGGCCGACGAGAGCCACAGGTGGGCATCCAGGCTGCCCGGCCGGTGGTCATGGTCATGCTCATCGTGGCCGTGGGCGGCGTCATGGTCATGCGCGTCATGATCGCCCTCGTGTGAATGGCTGTCCTCCCCGAAGTGGCGCAGCTTCAAGCCAGGCAGTGACTGCACGGCGACAGTGGTCTTGCTGCGGCTGCCCAGTACCCGCGGCAGGAAATTCTCCATGTCAGGGCCGATCCAGTACAACAGGTCAGCCTCGCCCACCCGGCGTACGTCCGAAGGACGCAGCGCGTAATGATGGGGGGAAGCACCGGGCGGCAGCAGCACATCGGGAGTACCCACCCCGTCCTGCACGGCGGCAGCGATCTGTTGCAGGGGCTTGATGCTGGTCAGGACGCGCACATCGGCCTGAGCTTGCAGGGCCGTGAGCGACCCCAGGAAAACGACGAAAAGAACCAGTAATCGGGACACGATGCGTACTCGAAAGGGCCATAAACGGGTAACATAATAACGTCTCTGCCTGGAATCGTCGCTCCCCATGTCCATCACGCCGCTGGCCCATCGTCCTCACGACCACTCTCATTGCGTCCACAGCGCGCTCTCCGAAGCCGATGCCATCTGCACGCGCCAGGGCCTGCGCCTGACCGCGCTGCGCCGCCGTGTGCTGGAGCTGGTCTGGCAGAGCCACAAGCCGCTGGGCGCCTACGACATCCTCGCGGTGCTGAGCGAACAGGACGGCCGCCGCGCGGCACCGCCCACGGTCTACCGCGCCCTGGACTTCCTGCTGGACAATGGCCTGGTGCACCGCATCGCCTCGCTCAACGCCTTCATCGGCTGCAGCCATCCGGAGCATGCCCACCAGGGACAATTCCTGATCTGCAAGGTGTGCCACGTCGCCCTGGAGCTGGAGCAGGACAGCATCAGTAGTGCCATCGTCAGCAGCGCCGAGGCCGTGGATTTCGTGGTCGAAGGGCAGACGGTGGAAGTGGTCGGCGTCTGCGCCCGTTGCCGGAGCGCGGCATGAGCGAGGCGCTCATCCGTCTCGAGCAGGTCGGCGTCACCTTCGCCGGCGAGGCGGTGCTCGATGCCATCGACCTGAGCGTCGCGCCGGGTCAAATCGTCACCTTGATCGGCCCCAACGGCGCTGGCAAGACCACCCTGGTGCGCAGCGTGCTCGGCCTGCTCAAGCCGCACCGCGGTACCGTCTGGCGTCGACCGCGCCTGCGGATCGGCTACATGCCGCAGAAGATTCAGGTGGACCCTACGCTGCCGCTGTCGGTGCTGCGCTTCCTGCGCCTGGTGCCGGGCGTGGACCGGGCCGCTGCGTTGCAAGCCTTGCGCGAAGTCGGCGCGCAGCAGACCATCGACAGTCCGATCCAGACGGTGTCCGGCGGCGAAATGCAGCGCGTGCTGCTGGCGAGGGCGTTGCTGCGCAAGCCGGAACTGCTGGTGCTCGACGAGCCGGTGCAGGGCGTCGACGTGGCCGGGCAGTCCGAGCTGTACAGCCTGATCACCCGGCTGCGCGACCGCTACGGCTGCGGTGTGCTGATGGTCTCCCACGACCTGCACCTGGTGATGAGCACGACCGATCAGGTGGTCTGCCTGAACCGGCATGTCTGTTGCTCGGGCCATCCCGAGCAGGTCAGCGGTGATCCGGCCTTCGTCGAGCTGTTCGGTCATCACGCCCCGAGCCTGGCCGTCTACCACCATCATCACGACCATAGCCATGACCTGCATGGCTCGGTCATCACGCCTGCACCCCATGTTCACGGAGACCATTGCAAGCATGGCTGATTTTCTACTGTATGCCCTGCTTGCGGGACTGGCCCTGGCCGTGGTGGCCGGCCCACTGGGCTCGTTCGTCGTCTGGCGACGCATGGCTTATTTCGGCGACACCCTGTCCCATGCCGCGCTGCTCGGCGTGGCGCTGGGCTTCGCACTGGATGTCAGCCCCACGCTGGCGGTGACCGTCGGCTGCCTGCTGCTGGCGTTGGCCTTGGTCACCTTGCAGCAACGCCAGCCCCTGGCGTCCGACACACTGCTGGGCATCCTCGCACCCAGCACATTGTCGCTGGGCCTGGTGGCCCTGAGCTTCATGCATGACGTGCGCATCGACCTGATGGCCTACCTGTTCGGCGATCTGCTGGCCATCAGCCCGACCGACCTGGGCTGGATCCTGGGCGGCAGTGCGCTGGTGCTCCTGCTGCTGGTGGCGCTGTGGCGCCCGTTGCTGGCGGTCACGGTGCACGAGGAGCTGGCCAGGGTCGAAGGCCTGCCGGTCGCCGGGCTGCGCCTGGCCCTGATGCTGTTGATCGCGGTGGTGATCGCGGTGGCCATGAAGATCGTCGGCGTGCTGCTGATCACCTCCCTGCTGATCATTCCTGCCGCCACCGCGCAACGCCATGCTCGCTCACCCGAACAAATGGCGGTGGGCGCCAGCGTGCTGGGTATCGTCGCGGTCTGTGGCGGGCTGGCGATGTCCTGGTTCAAGGACACCCCGGCCGGGCCATCGATCGTGGTCTGTGCGGCGATGCTATTCTTGTCGAGCTTGGCGCTGCCCAAGCGATGAGCGGAGCGCGCCTGGCGCGCCCTGCAACCTTTCCTCCGCGCCTGTGTCAACAAGACCTGTTCCCGAGCGTGTGTACCTGGGTGTAGACTTGCTCGCTT
>JAQZAY010000033.1 GCA_029239415.1 Pseudomonas sp.
CAGCGACGGGGCGATCTTCCAGGCCAGCATCAGCAGCGGGAAGTTCCAGGGCAGGACCAGGCCGACCACGCCGATGGCCTCGCGCACCACCATGGTCACGGCGGCATTGCCGGTCGGGGCGGTGGCGTCGTAGATCTTGTCGATCAGCTCGGCGTGCCAGCGGATCGTGTGGATGGTCTCCGGCACATCGACGTTCTGGCACTCGCTGACCGGCTTGCCGCTGTCCAGCGCTTCGAGCACGGCCAGTTCATGGGCGTTGTCCTCGAGCAACTGGGCGAATTTCAGCAGGACATGCTTGCGCTCGCCGGGTTGCAGCTTCGACCAGCTGCCGTCTTCGAACACCCGCTTGGCAGCGGCCACGGCCACGTCGACATCCTGTGCGTCGCAGGCGGCGATCTCGGCCAGTTGCTTGCCAGTGGCCGGGTTGGTGGTGACGAAGGTGCGGCCCGAAATGGCATCGCGGAACTCGCCGTCGATGAACGCCTTGTTCCGGAACTGGATGTCGGCGGCGATGGCCGCGTATTGTTCCTTGCTCAGCAAGTCAGCCATGTCATGCACCTCCGGTGATCTGGGCAATGTTGCGCTTGAGGGTCGCGACGACCTCCTTGAGCGCTTCTTTCTCGGTGTTGTCCAGGCCTTGCAGCGGGGCACGCACGCCGCCGGTGCGCAGGCCTTGCAGCTCGCTGCCGTACTTGATCGACTGGACGAACTTGCCGCCTTCGAGGAAGTCCATCAGCGGCATCAGTTCGGCCATGATGCGGCGGCCTTTGGCAAAGTCCTTCTCGATCACGCAGGCTTCATACAGCGCCACGTGCTCGCGCGGGATAAAGTTGGAACCGGCGCAGACCCAGCTTTGCGCTCCCCAGGCGAAGAACTCCAGGGCCTGGTCGTCCCAGCCGCAGGACAGCGCGATGTTCGGGCGCTGGATGGCCAGGCGGTGCAGCTGGGCCATGTCGCCCGAGCTTTCCTTGATGGCGACGATGTTCTTCACGTCGGCCACGGCGTCGAAGAACGCCTCGCCCATGCTCACGCCCATGCGACCCGGGTAGTTGTAGAGCATGATCGGCAGGTCGGCGGCCTTGTCCACTGCCTTGACGTGGATCGCGATCTCCTGCTGGGTCGGCAGTGCGTACGGCGGGGTGCCGACCAGCAGCGCATCGGCCTTGATTTCCCTCGCGTGGGTGGCGAAAGCCACCGCGTCTTCGGTGCGGATGCCGCCAGTGCCGACGATCAGCGGCAGACGGCCACCCAGCACGTCCTTGGCCTGGGCCGCCAGGTCGAGGCGCTCCTGGGCAGTGTGGGCGTAGTACTCGCCGGTGGAACCACCGATGATCACGCCATGGATGCCGGACTCGACCAGGTATTCCAGGACCTCGGCGAACGCGGCCTTGTCGATGCTGCCGTCGGCGCTCAATGGGGTGATCGCCGGGGTGTAGATGCCTTCAAATTTCACGATGGATGCTCCTTGTGTACCAATTCATGGATTCGGACGCGCAAGCTTGGGCGCTGCGCGACAGTTGCAGGTCAGCCGAGGGCAGCCGCCTGCTGCAGGTTGAGCGAACGGGTCTCGGGGGCCAGGGCCCAGGCGAAGGCCAGGCCGACCAGGGTCACCAGCGCCGCCGCGTACATGGTGAAAGCAATCCCCTGGCTGTCGAGCGCCATGGGTACCAGCCAGGTACCGACAGCAGCGCCGATACGCGACATCGAAGTGCCGAAGCCCACGGCGCAGGCCCGGATTTCGGTGGGGAACAGCTCGTTGGGGTAGACCAGTTGCAGCACCTGGGCACCGCCGATGAACAGGGCGTAGGCGCCGAACAGACTGAGGATCACCACTTCGGAACCGGCGTGGAAAGCGCCAAGCCCCAGCAGCGCCAGTCCCGACAAGAGGAAACTGTAGATCAGCATGCTGCGCCGGCCGATGCTGTTGATCAGGCGGGTGGCGATGATGCAGCCGGCAACGAACAGCAGCGTGATCGCCACCGAGCCGATCGAAGCCCAGTCGCCCTTGAGGTTCAGCGCCCCCAGCACCTTCGGCGCGAAGGCATACACGGCGAACACCGGGATCACCGAGCAGGTCCAGAACATGGTGACGAACAGCATGCGCTTGCCGTAGCCCGAATGCAGCAGGCTCAGGAACGACAGCTTTTTCATCTCCGGTTGTTCAGGCAGGTTGCGCAACGAGAAGCCATTGCCGTAGACCGACTTGATCACCGTCTCGGCCTCGGCAGCCCGGCCTTTGCTCAGCAGCCAGCGCGGTGATTCCGGGGTGCCCATGCGCAACAGGAACAGCACGGCGCCGATCACCACCGGGCTCGCCAGCACCAGGCGCCAGGCGTCTTCGCCGCCGTTGCGCAGCAGGTAGTCACCGACCATGTAGGCGAACGCCGCGCCGGCGAACCACAGGATGGTCAGGGTAGCCAGGCGGGGACCGCGGTTTTTCTTCGGCAGGAACTCCACCAGCAGGGACGTGGCGACGGGATATTCGATCCCGACGGCCATGCCGATCAAGAAGCGCAGCAGGAACAGCACCAGCCCCGACTCCACCCAGTATTGGCTCACCGAACCGATCATGAACAGCACGGGCCCGACGAAGAAGATCAGCTTGCGGCCGAAACGGTCAGTCAGCCAGCCGCCCAGGAAACCGCCAAAGAAAATGCCGATCAGCGCCGAGGCGGCGATCATGCCCTGCCAGAAGCTGGTCAGGTTCAGGCCTGCGGACATCTGCACCATGGCCACGCCAATGATGCTCAGCACATAACCATCTACAAAAGAGCCACCACCCGAACGCAAGGTCAGGAGCTGGTGAAAGCGATTGAGCGGTACGTCTTCAACGGAAACATTTGGATTTGTCATTGTTTTACTCCTGCCAATACTGAGAGCCGCGCTGATCAGAGGCCGAGCGAATCCGCGGAACTGAAAACAGGTTTCAGTTCCGGCAGATCGAGCGTCATGCCGATCAGTGAACTACGAGCAACAAGGTGCGCAGGCTGGCCAGTAACTGCCCAGCGTTGTATCAACTTCCTTTACATCAAGGGTTTTCTAGCTTTCCTGACCTGCCCGGTACTGTCCCCATTTCAGGTTGATGTTGACGCCTACCGAAACCAGCGGCGCCGGCGGATTCGCACAGGGGCCTGGCGAGTCGAGCACGAAGTCGATGAGCTCGTTGCGTTCCCCGGCCAGCCAGTCGGCCAGCAACTTGCCGGTCGCCGTGCCACGGGTGATGCCCAGTCCATTGCAGCACAAGGCACCGTAGACGTTCTTTGCCAACTCGCCGAAGAAGCCTTGGTGGTTGCGCGACAAGGCAAGCGCCCCGCCCCAGGTATATTCGACCTGAAGTTGCGGCAGCATTGGAAAGCGCCGCTCGAAGGAGACGCGATGTCGACTGGACACGCGCTCGACATATTTGGCGTTGCTGCGCCCGTCCGGGTTGAAGCTGAAGCTGTTGCGAATCAGCAGGCGATTGTCGGGGGTGCGTCGCACGGTGGTGCCGAAAGGGTCGGCCGGAATGACGCCCCAGTAGGGCTTGCCACCGAGCTGCGCCTGCTCGTCTGCAGTCATCTGGCGGGTCAGGCTGGCATAGGTGAACACCGGCAGCATGCGCCCCTTGAGGAAGCCGAAATGAGTGCCGAAGGCGTTGTTGCACAAGATCAGCTTGTCGGCAGTGATCGAGCCGTTGGCGTGGCGCAGCACGGTCCTGGGGCCGTACTCCACGTCGGTGATCGGGGTGTTCTCGTACAGGGTCACGTTGGCCGGAAGGCTGTCGGCCAGGCCCTTGACCAGCGCCGAGGGTTGTAGCAGGGAGGTGCCAGGCGTGAACAGTGCCTTGCGGTAGAAGCGCGTACCGATGTGCTCGGGCAAGTCGTCGCCTTCGATCATCTGGTAAGGCTGCTCGAGCTTGTCCAGGCCACGACGATAGGCCTCGAGCACTGCGATGCCACGCCCCTCGACAGCGGCCTGGTACTTGCCGCAATGCTTCATCTGGCAGTCGATGCCGTGCCGCTCGACCAGCTCCTTGAGAAATGACTGGCCACTGAGATTGAGCTTGAGAGTGGTCCTGGCGATGCCGATATCGCCAATGTAGTCCTCCGCGCCGATATCGTGTGGCAAGTCGATGGCAAAGCCCGCATTGCGACCCGCCGTGCCAAAGCCGACCTCCTGCGCCTCGACCAGCAGAATCTGCTGGTCGGGGAAGTGGCTGGCCAGCTGACGCGCGGCGGCAAGGCCGGTGTAGCCGGCGCCGACGATCACCCAGCGGGCGCTGCTGTTACCGCTGTGCGGCGGCTTTGGCTGGCGGCCCTCGCTCAGGTGATACCAGCCACAGGTTTTATCATCGGCGGGCAACGAGGTTATTCTTGTCATTTCTTGAACCTGGATATTGTTGTTAGCGTTCGAGCAGCGGTTCTTGCCCTGCCCCTCTCGTCAAGCGGGAGGTGCGGGTCGATCTGTCAGTATTGCAGTGCGACTTCCATCCCTTCAGGGGCCGCGTATTCGGCCATGCGACGACGTGAAAGCTCCATGTGCGCGCGGACCAGCAGCCCGGCGGCCTGCGGATCGCGCCGCTCGATCGCCTCGATCATCTGGTCATGCTGGTCGCAGGCAAGCTCGAGGTCGCGCTGCATGTCGTCGGTGGTCGGGTGGCGATAGAAGATCCTGCCCAGCCGAGCGTGGTCGATCAGCACGCGGCGCAGGCTGGGCATCAAGTAGTCGTTGTGCGCCATCTTGCCGATCTCGAGGTGGAAGGCGTCGTTGTAGAGCACCCGCATCTCCACGTCCTTGTCCTGCATGGCCTGGCGGAACAGCGACTGGATGCCCTTGAGCACTTCGATTTCGGTAGCGGTGGCGTGGGTGGCGGCCAACTGGGTGGTGGCGACGTAGATCAGCGGCGCGGCCAGGAAGAAGCTGTGCAGCGAGTCGTGGTTCATGGCCGCGACCCGTGGCGCGCGGTTGGCCTCGAGCTCGATGTAGCCTTCGGCGGCGATCTGGCGCAGCAGCTCACGCACCGGTGGGCGCGACAGGCCGAATTCGTCGCACAAGGCCAGCTCGTCGACCACCGAGCCTGGCGCCATGTCCATGTTCAGGATGCGCCGGCGCAGGGCCTCGGCCAGTACGACCTTGCGGTCTACTGGCACTTGCGAAGCGTTTTGTTGGACATCAGCGATGGCTTTCATGGGAGCCTTTTTCGTTGTCATTGTTCTGTGTCTACAATCTGTATAACGAATATATGGGAGCTTTAGACAATGTGTCTACAGCTTTCTCGATGAGTGGCGCTATGAGACATGCACGGTCCATGCGCGACATTCAGGGTTCGGATTGTCCCTCAAAACACTGTGTATACACACTGAATACAAATCTGAGGGACGGTTACTTACGCATGGTTCCTCGGCCAGTCCGGCCTGCTCGACGGCTATCGCTGCGCGACGCACCCCGAGCATCGGGCCACGGTGGCGGAGATCGCCAGCGCAAGCCAGGTCTCGAGCGAGAGCTTCTCAGCAAATGCTACGCCTCGTTCTACGGCCACAGCCCCTCGCGCGAAATCCGCTTTGGCTGCATCAAAGCAGCGGCGCGCAAGCAGGCGCCGCCGCACTGACTCAGCCGGCCTCGGGAACGGCGCCGAGCGGGCGCAAGAGCGCATGACGCCGGCCATTGCACGCCGAGCAACACTATGCCGGTGGCCAGGGCCAGTCCTGACACCACTCATGTCCTGCCCCTACTTGCCTATTCACCACACGCTTCTATATTCAGTGAGGCTTTCCCCATCTCCGGCAGAGCACGCTCCATGGACACTCCAGAGCGATTGATCATCTGCGAGCACTGCGACTGCGTCTACCAGAGCGCCAGGCTCGCGCGGCATCAGAAGACCCTATGCCTGCGCTGCGGCGCAGTGCTGCAGCGCTACAGCGGCCTGACGCTGCAACAGCGCCTGGCGCTGAGCTGCGCAGCGGCGGTGTTCTGGTTGTTCGCCAACTTCTATCCCGTGATGAGCATCAGCCTGCAGGGCCTGAAGAACAGCGCGACATTGTGGGACTCGGTCCTGGCGCTGAGCCAGGGGCCGATCACCTTCATCGCCATGGTCGCGGCCATCTCGATCATCATCGCGCCGGCGTTCCAGCTGGTGCTCCTGCTCTGGGTCCTGGGCTTTGCCCTGGGCGAGCGCCGCGCGCCGGCCTTCAAGCCCTGCATGCGCTGGCTGGAAGCCCTGCGGCCCTGGAGCATGCTCGAGGTGTGCCTGCTCGGCGCGCTGGTGGCCGTGTTCAAGCTGGCAGGGATGCTCGATGTGCTGCCTGGCATCGGCTTGCTCGCCCTCGCGGTGCTCAGCCTGTTGCTGATCCGCATCGCCGGACGTGATGTACGCGACCTCTGGGAGGTACTGTGAGCCAGGTCCCGACCGCCGGCGAACTGAACCTGTGCCTGTGCCACAGCTGTGGGCTGGCCTGCGACATGAGCGAGGAGCCCGATCATTGCCCCCGTTGCGACGCCCCGCTGCATCGGCGCAAGCCCGACTCGCTCAACCGCACCTGGGCCTACCTGCTGGCAGCCCTTGCCTTCTATGTACCGGCCAACCTGCTGCCGGTAATGAACACGATCATGCTAGGCAGCGGTGCAGACAGCACCATCATGAGCGGGGTACTCGAGTTCTGGGCACACGGCGCCTGGGACATTGCCCTGATCATCTTCGTGGCCAGCATCGCGGTGCCGGGTGTCAAGTTCGTGGTGCTGTCGCTGCTGCTGGTGACCGTGCAACGGGGCAGTGCCTGGGCCCGCCCCGAGCGCGCCAAGCTGTACCGCTTCGTCGAGCTGATCGGGTACTGGTCGATGCTCGACGTGCTGGTGGTCGCACTGGTCGCTGCCCTGGTCAAGTTCCAGGCCCTGGGCGACATAGAGCCACGGGTGGGCATCCTGTTCTTCGGCCTGGTGGTGGTGTTCACCATGCTGTCGGCGATGAGCTTCGATCCGCGCCTGATCTGGGACTCGCCTCCAGCGAAGGAGCAGCGCGATGCCGCGAGCGACCACTGAGCAATCGCCCCGCGCCGGGCAGGCCGAGGTGCGCACGCGCCGCTTCAGCATCTCCCTGGTGTGGATCGTGCCGATCGTCGCGGTACTGGTGGGCCTCTCGCTGGTGGTGCACAACATGCTGCAGGAAGGCCCGACCATCACCCTGGTGTTCAAGACCGGGGCGGGCCTTGCCGCCAACAAGACCGAGGTGCGCTACCGCAACGTGGTCATCGGGCATGTCGCCGAGGTCGCGCTGAGCGATGACCAGCGCAGCGTCAATGCCACGGTCAAGCTGGACAAGCAGGCAGAAGGCTTCACCCGCGAGGACTCGAAGTTCTGGGTGGTGCGGCCGCGCATCGGTGCCGGTGGCGTGTCGGGCATCGATACCCTGCTCTCGGGCGACTATATCGGCGCGGACATCGGCCAGTCGGGCAACCGCGCCAAGCGTTTCACCGGGCTCGAGAGCCCGCCGCCGATCACTTACGGGGAGCCGGGCAAGCACTTCTTCCTGCATACCCAGGACCTGGGCTCGCTGGATATCGGCTCGCCGGTCTATTTCCGGCGCATCCCTGTCGGGCAAGTGGTGGCCTATGCCCTGAGTGCCGACGGCTCCAGTGTCGACGTCGAGGTGTTCATCCACGCGCCCAACGATGCCTTCGTCACCCAGAACACGCGCTTCTGGAACGCCAGCGGTATCCAGGTGGACGTCGGCGCCAATGGCCTTGCGGTTCGCACCGAGTCGCTGTCGTCGATGCTGGTGGGCGGCATCGCCTTCCGCGCGCCCAACTACAGCCCCCAGGACACGGCGGCAGGCGAAAACCAGCGGTTCGAGCTGTTCACCGACCAGCAAGCCGCGCTGGCGCCTCCGGCCGGCAAGTCGCAATACCTGCGGCTGCGCTTCGACCAGGCCATGCGCGGCCTGAAGGTCGGCGCACCGGTGGAGTTCCTCGGCGTGGAGATGGGCCGGGTAGTGTCCGTCAACCTGGACTTCGACGAGCGCACGCGCAGCTTCCCGGTCAATGTCGGCATTCTCATCTACCCGCAGCGCCTGGGCCAGGCCCATGAGAAACTGCTCAAGGTACTCAAGCACGACCCCGAGGACGAGGCCGCCACCGGCCGCCTGCTCGGCTCTTTCGTGGACAACGGCCTGCGCGCCCAGGCCCGCAGCGGCAACCTGCTCACCGGCCAGCTCTACATCGCGCTGGACTTCTTCCCCAAGGCGCCAAAGGCGATCTTCGACGAGACTGCCCGGCCCCTATCCATTCCCACCGTACCAGGCAGCCTCGAGCAGCTGCAGGAGCAGTTGCAGGCCATGGTCGACAAGCTCAACAAACTGCCGCTGGAGCGGATCGCCGGCAATCTCGACGGCAACCTGGTCGAGCTGCGCAAAAGCCTGGCCCAGTTCAACGCCAAGACCTTGCCCGGCGTCCAAAGCACGCTTGGGGACGTCAGCAAGACCCTGCAATCGGCCACCTCGACCCTGGCCGAAGACTCACCGCAACGCGAGCAGCTGGGGCGTACCCTTGACGAGCTCGGACGCATGTCGCGTTCGCTGCGTGAACTCTCCGACTACCTGGGCCGCCACCCCGAGTCGCTGATCCGCGGCCGTCCCGAGAATGCCGAGCCGATCGACCTGCAGGCGCCGCCGCGCAACTGACCCTGGAGCATTGCCATGACCCGCACGCAGACGTTGTCGATGCTCATTGCGCTGCTTGCCCTGGGTGCCTGTCGCAGCGACCCGATCCAGTTCCACACCCTCACCCCGGCGCAGCCCGGCCCTGCGGCGCCGGCGACTGGCAGTGAAATCCAGATCGAGAGCATCAGCGTGCCGCCGCAGGTCGACCGCCCGCAGATCGTCATCCGCGAAGGCCGCAGCGGCCTGGCGATCCTCGAGACACAATGGTGGGGCGCCAGCCTGGTCGATGAGCTGCGCAGCGCCCTGGTCGATCAACTGAGCAACACGCGGCCCCACCAGGCACTGTCGCTGCGCCTGGATGTGCAGCGCTTCGATTCCATTCCCGGGCAATACGCCCTGATGGACGCCCAGTGGCGCCTGCGCGCCAGGGATGCCAGCAGCACGCTGACATGTCGCAGCACACTGCGCACCCGCGCGGGCGACAGCATCGATGACGTGGTGATGGCGCAGCAGGACAATGTCAGGCGCCTGGCCTCGATGATCAGCCAGGCCGCCCTCGGTACCCGCGTAGAGTGCCCTGCCGAGCCTGCCACGGCGAGCAGTGTCAGGCCCTGATGTAGCGCACCACCGCCTCGCACAGCATTTCCCGATGGCGTGCCTTGATCGCCGCGTCCGAGAGCTCGACCTGGAAGATCTCGCTGATGGTGTGGCGGTTCGAGACGCGGTAGAAGCTGAACGAACTCATCAGCATGTGCACGTCGAGCACCTCGATACCCGGACGGAACACGCCCTCTTCCTCGCCGCGCCGCAGCACCTTGCCCAGCGCCTCCAGCACCTGGCTGCTCATCTCGCGGATCACCGGCGACTGCTTGACGAACTCGCCGTAGTGAATGTTCTCGGTGCTGACGATGCGCACGAAATCGACGTTGCGGTCGTGGTGGTCGAAGGTGAATTCGACCAGCCGGCGGATCGCCAGCTCGGCAGGCAGCGACTCCAGGTCAAGGCTGTGCTCGGTGCGGCGGATATCCCCGTAGAGCTTGACCAGCACTTCGACGTAGAGCTGCTCCTTGCTGCCGAAGTAGTAGTAGATCATGCGCTTGGAGGTCGCCGTGCGCTCGGCGATGGCATCCACCCGGGCACCGGCCAGCCCTTGCTGGACGAACTCGGTGATGGCGGCCTGGAGAATGTCCTCGCGGGTTTTCTCGGGGTTGTTCTTGCGCGACTTGCGCACGCCCTTAGGGGAAACACTCATACCAACTCACAGGCTTCAAGAAAATGCCGGTGATTATCCGTGAGCCGGGCGGCGCAGGGAAGCGCTCGGCTCATGGCACCGGCTTGCGCCCTGTCACGCGCAGGCGGGCTTGTTCCTCGAGGTCGAGCAATGATCGCAGGCCCGTGGCGGCATTGTCCCGGGTCGGCGCGGGACGCGATCCATCGTTGAAGATTTCCAGCGACAACGGCCCTGCGTACCCACTGCGCAGGATCGGCGCCAGGAAACTCGCCAAGTCCATTTCGCCCTGCCCCGGGAAACAACGGAAATGGCGGCTCCACTCCAGCACGTCCATCGCCAGGATCGGCGCGTCGGCCATCTGCACGAAGAAGATCTTTTCGCCGGGGATATCGGCGATGGCCTGCGGGTCGCCCTTGAGCGACAAGGTATGGAAACTGTCGAGCACCATGCCGAGCGAAGGGTGATCACCCTGGCGCACCAGGTTCCAGACGTGCTGGTAGGTATTGACGTGCCGGCCCCATGCCAGCCCCTCGTAGGCAATGCGCAGGCCACGGGCGCCAGCGCGCTCTGCCAGCAGGCGCAAGTCATCGCCCAGCATGTGCTCATCGCCCAGGGCATCGGGCTGCGCGTTGCTGCACACCAGCATCAGGTCGGTGCCCAGTGCGTGCATGAGGTCGAACCTGCGCTCGGCACGATCCAGGTTCTTCTGCAGGCGGTCGCGAGGACAACCTTCGAAATCCCGGAACGGCTGGAGCATGGCAATCCCGATGCCGAGGTCATCGCACATCCGGCGCACGTCCTGCGGGCTGCCTGCGTAGTGCAACAGATCGTCCTCGAACATCTCGATCCCATCGAAGCCTGCGGCGGCAATGGCCTGGAGCTTTTCCGGGAGGGTGCCGCTCAGGGACACGGTGGCGATGCAATGCTGCATGCTGGAGTTCCTTCTTCTGGGGCCCAGGCGGTAGGCTGGGCAGGAAACACCTTGGAACACTTGGCACACCCGATTGTTCGCGGTTAAAGTCCCCCCCCTCGCGAAATTGTACGAAACGGTTAACGGTACCCGCACATGGCGACGCCCAGCTCCCAAGCCAAGAAAGCAACCGCCAGCGGGTGGATAGGCTCGGCACTCGAGTACTACGACTTCTTCATCTATGCCCAGGCGGCGGCGCTGATCTTTCCACAGATCTTCTTCCCCAGTACCGACCCCAAGATGGCCATCATCGCTTCGCTCGCTACCTATGGCGTGGGCTACCTGGCCCGTCCCGTGGGCGCCCTCGTGCTCGGCCACTGGGGCGACACCCGGGGGCGCAAGAACCTGCTGCTGACGTGCATGTTCCTGATGGGCCTCTCGACCATGGCTGTGGGCCTGCTGCCGACCTATGCGGACATTGGCATCCTGGCACCGGCCCTGCTGGTGGCCCTGCGCCTGGTACAAGGCTTCGCGGTGGCCGGGGAGATTGCCGGCGCCAGCTCGATGATCATGGAACACGCCCCGGCTGGCCGGCGCGGATACTACGCAAGCTATACCCTGCAAGGCGTGCAGGCGGGCCAGGTGATGGCGGCCGGGGTATTCCTGCCGCTGGCGTACTTCATGCCCAGCGAGGCGTTCCACGAATGGGGCTGGCGTGTGCCGTTCCTGATGAGCGCGGTGGTCCTGGTGGCTGGGTTCGTGATCCGCCGCGAAGTCCACGAGACCCCTGCCTTCGTCCAGGAAGAAAGCCAGCAGAAAGTGGCCAGGTCGCCGATCGGCGAGGCATTCCAGCAGAGCTGGAAGTGCATGGTGCTGGTGATGTTCATGTCGCTGATGAACGTGATCCCGGTGGTCGCGACCATCTTTGGCGCCGCCTACGCGGTACAGCCGGCCTACGGCATCGGCTTCGACAAGAGCGTGTACCTGTGGATCCCGGTGGTGGGCAACATTGTCGCGGTGCTGGTGATTCCCTTCGTCGGCAGCCTGTCGGACAGGATCGGCCGGCGCCCGACCATGATTGCCGGCTGCCTGGGCTCGGGGCTGCTGGCCTTTGCCTACCTCTATGCGATCAGCCTCCACCACGTGCCGCTGGCGGTGCTCGCCTCGATACTGATGTGGGGCCTGGCCTACCAGGGCTACAACGCGGTGTTCCCAAGCTTCTATCCCGAGCTGTTCCAGACCCGCTACCGCGTCACGGCCGTGGCCATCGCCCAGAACAGCGGCAGCATGATCAGCGCTCTGCTGCCCGCGCTGTTCGCCACCCTGGCCCCGCCAGGCTCCGAGCATATCCCGCTGTTGATCGGCGGCCTGGCATTGCTGATCACCTGCCTCTGTGCCCTGGCCGCCTACATCGCGCCGGAGACCCACCACCTGGCCATCGAAGATCTGGGCCATCCCCGGCCGCGACCGATGGCCAAGGCGCTGATTGTCGACGAACACCAGGACCGCCTCACTTGCCCCGCTGCATCCACGCCGCGCCCAGCCCGCTCAGGCAAATGATGGCGATACCGACCAGGCTCGTGCTATCGGGCACCTGGGTGAACACCAGCAGTCCCAGCAGCCCGGCGAAGACGATCTGGCAATAGCCGAACGGCGCCAGCAACGCCGGGGCCGCGTGACGGAAGGCCTGGGTGAGCAGCAAGTGGGCGGTCATCCCGCAGCCGCCCAGCGCCAGCATCAACAGGCCATGCTGCAGGCTGGGCAATTGCCAGAAGAAAGGTACCAGCGCACTCATCAGCACGGTGTTGCACAGCCCGGCCAGGAAGTTGCTGGTAGTCGGGCTGTCATGGGCGGCCAGCTTGCGCGTCAACAGCTGGTAGAGACAGAAGCCCATGGCCGAGCCAAAGGGAAACAGGATCGCCGGGGTAAACAGCGAGCCACCCGGGTGCACCACCACCAGCACCCCCACGAAGCCCATTACCACCGCCACCCATTGCCCGACGGTGACATGCTCCTTGAGCAGCGGCACCGACAGCGCCGTGACCAGCACCGGGGCCAGGAAGTTGACCGCGGTGGCCTCGGCCAGCGGCAGGTACTGCAGGCCGGCGGTAAACAACAGGCTGGTACTGAGCAGGCTCAAGGCGCGCAGCAGCTGCAGGCCAGGCCGGCTGGTGCGCAGCACGCGCAGGCCGGCCTTGGGCAGGAAGATCCCGGCCATCAGCAAGGTGTGCACCAGGTAGCGAGCCCAGACCACCATGACCACCGGATAGATGCCGCCGAGGAACTTCGACAAGGCATCGTGGCTGGCGAACAGGAACGTCGCCATCACCACGAGCCCGATGCCACGCAGCGGCTGGTTGACGCCCGACAGGGGGGTGCTGAGACTCATGGCGTACTCACACCTCTCCCTGCCCCCCTTCGAACCATGCCAGCTTCTCGCGCAACTGCACCACCTCGCCCACGATCACCAGGGTCGGGGCATGCACCTTGTGCCGGCCTACCAGCTCAGGCAGGTCGGCCAGGGTGCCGGTGAACACCCGCTGGTTGCGGGTGGTGCCTTGTTGCACCAACGCTGCCGGAGTGCTGGCGGCACGGCCGTGGCGGATCAGTTCGGCGCAGATGGTCGGCAAGCCGACCAGGCCCATGTAGAACACCAGCGTCTGCGC
Organism: Pseudomonas sp.; assembly: GCA_029239415.1. The sequence continues at coordinate 13,437 of JAQZAY010000033.1, forward strand.
CGGCGCGACCAGGTCGTGCCAGGGCAGGTTGCTGCTGCCGTCCTTGAGGTGGCCGGTGACGAAACGCACCGACTGGGCGTAGTCGCGGTGGGTCAGCGGGATGCCGCCATAGGCGGAGCAGCCGCTGGCCGCGGTGATGCCCGGGACCACCTGGAACGGGATGCCCTCCTCGGCCAGTTCTTCGATCTCTTCGCCACCACGGCCGAAGATGAACGGATCGCCACCCTTCAGGCGCAGCACGCGCTTGCCCTGGCGGGCAAGGTCGACCAGCAGGCGGTTGATCTGCTCCTGGGGCACGGCATGGTCGGAGCGGCGCTTGCCGACGTAGATCCGCTCGGCATCGCGCCGGCACATCTCGATGATCGCCGGGGCGACCAGGCGGTCGTAGAGCACCACGTCGGCCTGTTGCATCAGGCGCAACGCGCGGAAGGTGAGCAGGTCCGGATCACCCGGGCCGGCGCCGACCAGGTAGACCTCGCCCCCTTGCTGGGCAGGTGCGCCCTCGACCTTGGCCCGCAGCAGGCGTTCGGCCTCGGCGCCCTGCCCGGCCAGCTGGCGCTCGGCGATCGGGCCCTGGAACACGTCTTCCCAGAAACCGCGGCGCTGGTTGACGTCCGGATACAGGGCCTTGACCTGGTGCCGGAAACGCGCGGCCAGGCCTGCCAGCTCGCCATACGCAGCGGGAATCCAGGCTTCGAGCTTGGCGCGGATCAGCCGCGCCAGTACCGGCGCGTCGCCGCCACTGGACACCGCCACCACCAGGGGCGAGCGATCGACGATGGCCGGGAAGATGACCGTGCACAGCGCCGGCGCATCCACCACATTGACCGGCAGGTTGCGCTGCTGGGCGTCGGCGGAGACCTGGGCGTTGAGCGCCGGGTCGTCGGTGGCGGCGATCACCAGCCGGCAGCCGTCCAGGTCCTGTGGCTCGTAGCCGCGGATCCGGACTTCGCCACCGCCCTCGCGGGCCAGCGCAGCGAGCTGGCCCTCGACATCGGGTGCCACCACGCACAGCGCGGCGCCGGCGTCGGACAGCAAGCGCGCCTTGCGCAAGGCGATCTCGCCACCGCCGACAACCAGCACGCGACTGCCTTGCAGCTTGTGGAACAGCGGCAAGTAGTCCATTTAGCGGATGACCTCCAGGCCGCCCATGTAAGGCTTGAGCACCTCCGGCACACGGATCGAGCCATCGGCCTGCTGGTAGTTCTCCAGCACGGCCACCAGGGTACGTCCCACGGCAAGGCCCGAGCCGTTGAGGGTGTGCACCAGCTCAGGCTTGCCGGTTTCCGGGTTGCGCCAGCGGGCCTGCATGCGGCGGGCCTGGAAATCGCCACAGTTGGAACACGAGGAGATTTCGCGGAACTTGTCCTGGCTCGGCACCCAGACCTCGAGGTCGTAGGTCTTGACGGCGCTGAAGCCCATGTCGCCGGTGCACAGGGCCAGTACGCGGTAGGGCAGTTCCAGGGCCTGGAGTACCCGCTCGGCGTTGGCGGTCAGGTCTTCGAGGGCCTGCATAGACTGGTCGGGCGCGACCACTTGCACCATCTCGACCTTGTCGAACTGGTGCTGGCGGATCATGCCGCGGGTGTCGCGGCCCGACGCGCCCGCTTCGCTACGGAAGCATGGGGTGTGGGCGACGAACTTGATCGGCAGTTGCCGGGCATCGAGGATCTCGCCTGCCACGATGTTGGTCAGCGACACTTCGGCGGTCGGGATCAGGTAGAAATCGGCCTCGCCTTCGCGGCTGATCTTGAACAGGTCTTCCTCGAACTTGGGCAACTGGCCAGTGCCCTGGAGCGCCGGTGCCTGGACCAGGTAGGGGGTGTAGGCCTCCTCGTAGCCGTGCTCGCTGGTGTGCAGGTTGATCATGAACTGCGCCAGGGCACGGTGCAGCCGGGCGATCGGCCCGCGCAGCAGGGCGAAGCGCGCGCCGGACAGCTTGGCCGCGGTCTCGAAGTCCAGGCCGCCGCTGAGTTCGCCGAGGGCCACGTGGTCCTTGACCTCGAAGTCGAACTGGCGCGGGCTGCCCCAGCGGCGCACTTCGACGTTGGCGTCCTCGTCCGCACCCACCGGCACGCTGGCGTCCGGCAGGTTGGGAATGCCCAGCACGATGGCATCGAGTTCGGCCTGGATGCCGTCCAGTTCGGTCTTGCCGCTGGCGAGCTCGCCGGCCATGCGCTCGACGTCAGCCATCAGCGGGGCGATGTCCTCGCCACGGGCCTTGGCCTGGCCGATGGACTTGGAACGGGCGTTACGCTCGGCCTGTAGTTGTTCGGTGCGGGTCTGCACCGCCTTGCGGCGCTCTTCCAGGGTTTCGATGCGCGCGACATCCAGGCTGAAGCCACGGGAAGCCAGGCGATCCGCCACTTCCTGAAGTTGGCCGCGTAACAGTTTGGAATCGAGCATAGCGTTTTCTCGTTGGTTCAGAATTTGGTCAGATACAGGCCGGCCCAGGTTGCAAGCAGCCCGCCCAATACGCTGGCGGCAGCATAACCGAAGGCCAGCGGCGCCTGCCCGCTTTCGAGCAGGCGCACGGTATCCAGTGAAAAGGATGAAAAGGTCGTCAGGCCGCCAAGGAAGCCGACGATCAGCCCGGCCCGCAGCTCGACCGGCACCAGTGGCCGGTGCAGGAACAGGCCGTAGAGCAGGCCGATCAACAGGCAGCCGACCAGGTTGACGGCAAGCGTACCGAGATAGAACTGGCGTGGCCAGTGGGCACTGACCCAATTGGCGGTGGCAAAGCGCAGCAATGTCCCGGCAATGCCTCCAGCGCTGACGGCGGCGATCAGTGCGATCAAGGCTTTCTCCGCTGCATGGGGCTGGCGCGGTCGAGCTCGGCCAGGTGCCGGAGCTTCTCGCCGATCTTCAGCTCCAGGCCCCGAGGCACCGGCTGGTAGTACGGCCGCGGCGCGAGCTGGTCGGGAAAATAGTCTTCGCCGGCGGCATAAGCGTCGGGCTCATCGTGGGCATAGCGGTACTGCTCGCCATAGCCCAGCTGCTTCATCAGTTTGGTCGGCGCGTTGCGCAGGTGCAGCGGCACTTCGAGCGAGCCGTGCTCGGCGGCCTCGCGCATGGCCGTCTTGAAGCCCATGTAGACCGCGTTGCTCTTGGGCGCGCAGGCCAGGTAGACGATGGCCTGGGCGACCGCCAGCTCGCCCTCGGGGCTGCCCAGGCGCTCCTGCACGTCCCAGGCCGACAGGCACAGGCTCAGCGCCCGCGGGTCGGCGTTGCCGATGTCCTCGCTGGCCATGCGCACCACGCGCCGGGCGATGTACAGGGGGTCGCAGCCACCGTCGAGCATGCGCGCGTACCAGTACAGCGCGCCGTCGGGGTTGGAGCCGCGCACCGACTTGTGCAGCGCCGAAATCTGGTCGTAGAAGGCTTCGCCGCCCTTGTCGAAGCGCCGGCGGCTGTCACCGAGCAGGCTCTGCAGCAGCTCGACATCGATCTCGCTGCCGTCCTCGGCCAGGTCGGAGGCGTTTTCCAGGAAGTTGAGCATGCGCCGGCCATCGCCGTCGGCGGCGGCCACGAGCATCCTGAAGGCCTCGTCGCCGACGCGCAACCGGCGCCTGCCCAGGCCACGTTCTTCGCTCAGGGCACGGTCGACCAGCTTGCGCAGGGCAGTCTCGTCCAGGCTCTTGAGCACGTAGACGCGTGCCCGCGAAAGCAAGGCGTTGTTGAGTTCGAACGAGGGGTTCTCGGTGGTGGCGCCGATGAAGATCAGCGTACCGTCCTCCACGTACGGCAGGAATGCATCCTGTTGCGACTTGTTGAAGCGATGCACCTCGTCGACGAACAGGATGGTGCGCCGGCCATGCTGCCCGGCCTGCTGCCTGGCCACCTCGACCGCCTGGCGAATTTCCTTGACCCCGGCGAGCACCGCCGACACTGTTTCGAAATGTGCATCGCAAAACTGCGCCAGGAGCCGCGCCAGTGTCGTCTTGCCGACACCGGGCGGCCCCCAGAAGATCATCGAGTGCAGCGCACCCTGTTCCAGCGCCTCGCGCAGCGGCTTGCCACGCGCCAGCAGGTGCTCCTGGCCGACATACTCGTCCAGGTTTTCCGCACGCAGGCGCGCGGCCAGAGGCTGGGCAACGGGCTCGCTTCGAAACAGGTCCATGGCTGGCTCCCTGATCTGCTATTCCTGGATGACGTCCGCGCCTTCCGGAACCTTGAACTGGAACTGGCTCGCCGGGATGGCCTCATTGGCCTTGACCCCGTTGAACAGGATGTTGGTGCGCTGGCCGACGCTGTCGATCAGCTGCATGTCGTTGATCAGGCCACTGCGGAACGACACCCGCAGGGAATCGAACAAGGTGTCCTTGGTCTTGGGCTTCAAGGTGAAGTCCATGACATTGCCTTGTTCCTTTGAGGTGATGTCGAAGCTCTCGCTGATCTTCGACACATCACCGGACAGCAGCAGCGCCGGGGTCTGGTTCAGCCGCGCATCGAGCTTCTTGACCGTGGCCTGCTCCAGGTCCGGGTCCCACAGGGTGACCCTCTTGCCATCGGAGACCACTACTTGCTCCTGGGGCGCATCGGTGTGCCAGTAGAACAGGCCCGGGCGCTTGACCGACATCTGGCCTTGGGTCTCCTGCAGGCTGGTGCCGCTGGCGTCCAGGGTCAGCTGCGAGAAACGGGCGGTGATGGTCTGCGACTTCTCCAGCAGCTGGGTCAGGCGCGCCACGTCTTTTTCATCGGCATGGCCCGCCAGGGGCGCCATGACCAGGGCAGAAACCAACAGCATGCGAATCGCGCGCATGGAAATCCTCGTCGAACAGTGAATGGGCCGGGCGCCGTCATCGGTACCCGGCAGGTAGATCATCAATCGCGCGGGCCACCCGGGGCAATCACTTCCCGCGAGCCGTTGCTGTTCATGGGGGTGACCACGCCGGCCATTTCCATCGACTCGATCATTCGCGCGGCGCGGTTGTAGCCGATCTTGAGCTTGCGCTGCACCGCGGAGATGGACGCACGCCGGCTCTCGAGCACGAACTGCACGGCCTCGTCGTAGAGCGCATCGGCTTCCGGATCATCGCCGTCGCCGCCACCGCCGCCGCCGTCGAAGCCGCTGCCGGCCTCCTCGACCCCGCTGAGGATGTCTTCGTTGTAGTCCGGCGCGCCGCGCAGCTTCCAGGCCTCGACTACACGGTGCACCTCGTCGTCGGAGACAAAGGCACCGTGGACCCGGATCGGCAGGCTGGTGCCCGGTGGCATGTACAGCATGTCGCCATGACCCAGCAGTTGCTCGGCGCCGCCCTGGTCGATGATGGTCCGCGAGTCGATCTTGCTGGACACCTGGAACGCCATGCGGGTCGGGATGTTGGCCTTGATCAGGCCGGTGATCACGTCGACCGACGGACGCTGCGTGGCGAGGATCAGGTGGATGCCCGCGGCCCGCGCCTTCTGGGCGATGCGGGCGATCAGCTCCTCGACCTTCTTGCCGACGATCATCATCATGTCGGCGAACTCGTCGACCACCACCACGATGGTCGGCAGGGTCTTGAGCAGCGGCGGCACGTCATCCATGCTTTCGCGCTTGAACATCGGGTCGAAGAGCGGCTCGCCGGCTTCCTCGGCATCCTTGACCTTGCGGTTGAAGCCGGCCAGGTTACGCACGCCCATGGCCGCCATCAGCTTGTAGCGGCGCTCCATCTCGGCGACGCTCCAGCGCAGCGCGTTGGCGGCGTCCTTCATGTCGGTGACCACCGGGCACAGCAAGTGCGGGATGCCCTCGTAGATCGACAGCTCGAGCATCTTCGGGTCGATCATGATCA
>JAQZAY010000357.1 GCA_029239415.1 Pseudomonas sp.
GGGGCCGGTCGCCCCGAGCGACGTGGAGAACGCCAACGAGGCGTTCCCCCCAGGCCGCACCAAGCAGCTCGAGGCGGGCATCAAGTTCGACCGGCAGACCTACGGCGCCAGCCTGGCCGTGTTCCGCATCGAAAAACCATCCGACGGCTATACCTCGGGTGACCGCTACATCCGCGACGGCGAGCAGATCAACAAAGGCCTCGAGCTCAGCCTCTTCGGTGAGCCCCTCGAAGGCCTGCGCGTGATGGCCGGTGGCACCCGCATGACCTCGGAACAGAAGAACACCGCCAACGGCGCCAACGACGGCAACCATGCCATCGGCGTGCCGACCTTCCAGCTCAATGCCAGCGTCGACTGGGACGTGCCCGGCGTCCCTGGCCTGGCGCTCAACGCGCGCATGCTGCGCACGGGCGGCCAGTTCGTCGATGCTGCCAACACCCTCAGCCTGCCGACCTGGAACCGCTTCGACGCCGGTGCCCGCTACACGATGCGCGTGGCCGAGAAGGACCTCACCTTGCGGGTGAACGTCGAAAACCTCACGGACAAGAACTACTGGGCGTCGGCCAACGGCGGCTACCTGACCCAGGGTGACCCGCGGCTGGTGAAGTTCTCCGGCACGATCGACTTCTGATCGAGCGACGATCACATGCGCGCAGGGCTTCCAGACCCTGCGTCGTGTCGCGCGGGGGCATGGACGGCGTGCGTGGCAATAATTAGAATCACTCTCATTTGCTGCCACCCTTGTCCAAGGCTCCTGTCATGACTCCAGCAGAGACGCTTCCGCCGCAGACGGTGCAGACGCTCTACCGCGACCACCACAGTTGGCTGGAGAGCTGGTTGCGCCGACGCCTGGGCAATGCCTGGGATGCCGCCGACTTGAGCCAGGACGCCTTCGTGAAGGTACTGTGCAGCACGCAATCGCTGGCCGACCTGCGCGAACCGCGTGCCTACCTGGTCACGGTCGGCAAGCGTCTGCTGAGTACCTTCCACCAGCGTCGCAGCCTCGAACAGGCTTACCTGGACGCGTTGGCGCGGTTGCCGGAAGACAGCGTGCCGTCCCCCGAGCAGCGCTGGTTGCTGCTGGAAACGCTGCATGCCCTCGATGCACTGCTGGACGGATTGCCGTCGGCCGTGCGCCGGGCGTTTCTCTGGAGCCAGCTCGATGGCCTGGGCTATCGCGCCATCGCCGAGCGCTTGGCCGTCTCCGAACGGACCGTCAAACGCTATATGGCCCAGGCCTACGAGCATTGCCTGCTGGCGGACCTGTGAGCCGAGCGACCACGTCGGACGCGGCGCGCGATGTCATCCGTAGCGCCGCGCGCTGGCTGGCGTTGCTCGAATCCGGCCAGGCCAGCGAGCAGGATCACGCACGCCTGCGCCAGTGGCGCGAGCAGGACGCTGCCCACGAGCAGGCATGGCAGAAGGCCCAGCACTTGCGTCAGCGCTTCGCCGCACTGCCCAGCGGCCTGGCTATGGCCACCCTCGACCGCCCCGGCGCGACCCGACGTCATGTGCTCAAAGGTGCCTTGGGTGCCCTGGTGCTGCTGCCCAGCGCCTGGCTGGCGAACAGGCAGTGGCCGCTGGAAACCTGGGGCACCGACCTGCGTACCGCCGTCGGTGAGCAGAGCCGACGGGTCCTGGCCGATGGCAGCGTGCTGCACCTGAATACCGACAGCGCAGCGAACCTTGATCAGACCGCTCGACAGGTCACGCTGATCCGCGGCGAGCTGGGCCTGCGCGTGCTCGCCGGTGCCACATGGCGTGTCGAGACCGATTACGGTCGCCTCAAGGTCAGTCAGGCCGATGTCTGCGTTCGCCTGGCGCATGAGCAGTGCCAGGTTTCGGTGGTCGCCGGCAGCGTCCAGGTATCCCCCCTGGCAGGACCGGGGCTGACGTTGCTCGCCGGGCAGCAGGTCGACCTGGACCGTGAAGGGGCAGGGCAGGCCCGTACGTTCGACGTCGCCTTGCCGGGCTGGCGCGAGGCCGTGTTGAGCGTACAGAATCAGCCTTTGGGCGATCTGTTGCGGGAGCTGTCACGTCATCGGCCAGGGTTGTTGCGCTGGGACCCGGCCCTGGAACGGCTACGGGTGACGGGCAGCTTCAGGCTCGACGACACCGACCGCGTCCTGGCACTGCTGGCCGCCACGTTGCCACTGGAGGTGCAGGCGCGTACGCGCTATTGGGTCACCCTGGTGCCCAAGGGGCAGGGCGCTGCAAAAAAGATGACGTGAGGCTGTCCCCTTTTTTCATCTCGTCGGTCATTCCAGGCAAGAGCAAAACAACGAGAGTCCTCCGCCATGTCCGCCGTTCGTGCCCTGTCCCTGCGTCCCCTGTTGCGCGCCAGCCTGCTGCTGACGCTCAGTACCAGCCCCTTGTTCATGACCGATGCCTGGGCCGAACCTTCGGCCCGGCGCGCCTACGCCGTACCCGCAGGCACCCTCGGCGTGGCCCTGACCCGTTTCGCCGGCCAGGCCAGCGTCGACATCTCCGTCGACCCCGCGCTGGTCGAGGGGCGGCGCAGCGCCGGTCTGTCGGGCGAGTTCGCGATCGAGGAAGGCTTCACCCAGCTGTTGCAGGGCTCAGGGTTGCAACTGGTCCCGCTCGGTGCGCAGGCCTACACGTTGGCCCCGGCGCCCGAGGGTAGCGGCGTTGAACTGGCGCCGACCTCGATCCTCGGCGCGGGCGCCACCACCGAGGGCCAGGCCTATGCGGGCGGCCAGGTGGCACGCAAGAGCGGGCAAGGACTGCTAGGCGCGCGCGATTTCATGGACACTCCGTTCAGCGTGATCACCTACACCCAGCAGGCCGTGCAGAATCAGCAGGCCCGCACCCTGGGCGACCTGATCGCCAGCGACCCCTCGGTGCGCGCCACCAACCCGGCAGGCGGACGCTTCGAGCAGTTCACCATCCGCGGCCTGAGCCTGTACAACAGTGACGTGTCCTACAACGGCCTGTACGGCATCCTGCCGACCTACACCATCGACATGGCCATGGCCGAACGGGTGGACATCATCAAAGGCCCGAGCCAGCTGATCAACGGCATCTCGCCCCGCGGCAGCGTCGGCGGCGGCATCAACGTGGTGCCCAAACGTGCCACCGACACCCCGATCACCGAATTCACCACCAGTTATGCCTCCGAAGGGCAGGTCGGCGCGGCGGTGGATGTAGGCAGGCGCTTCGGTGAGGGCGACCAGTTCGGCATCCGCTTCAACGGCGTCAAGCAGTCGGGCGACACCGAATGGGATCATCAGCGTGTGAACCGCGACATGGCCGTGCTCGGGCTGGACTTTCGCGGCGAGCGTCTGCGCCTATCGACCGACATCGGCCATACCGAGCGCGATACCGACGCCCCCCAGGAGCGCGTGCTGATCGGCGCCAACGCCAAGGTGCCCAAGGCTGACGATGTACGCCACAACTATGCCCAGCCCTGGAGCAAGGCCCGTACCGAAGACACCTTCGCTGCCGTGCACGGCGAATACGACCTCAGCGACGCGGTCATGCTCTACGGCGGTGTCGGTGCCCGCAAGAGCGACCACGATTTCCTGCGCCATGCCGTGTCGGTGATCAACGATGCCGGTGACTTCAACGTCCAGCCACGCGACTTCACCCGCGACGAGCGCGTGCGCACGGCCACGTTCGGCGTGCGCAACTGGTTCCAGACGGGGTCGGTGAGCCATGAGGTGAACCTTTCGGCCACGCATTTCTACATGGACTTCACCAATGGCGGCGGCCGTTACGCCACGGTGCGCAGCAACTTATACCACCCCGTAGAGACAATCACACCGACCCTCCCCACCCGACTCGATTCCAAGGTCTACACGGAAAACCGCTTCAGCGGCGTGGCGCTGAGCGACACCCTGGGCTTCTTCGAGGACCGCCTGCAACTGA
>JAQZAY010000034.1 GCA_029239415.1 Pseudomonas sp.
TGTTGAAAGCGTCGGCTGGGGTGTCGCGCAACAGGGCAGCAGCAACTCGGCCCTGCCCTCGGTGCGCAACCAGAGTGGTTGGGTGCGCGACCCGCAGCGTTTTCCGGTACGCCTGATAGTGGAGGAACCGCACCCGGTCGGCCCGCGTTACGGCTCGCAGGTGACGGTGGTGATCTACACCGATGACAACCCCATGACTAACGCGCTGGGGGCTTTCATGACTCGTCTGGGCGCCTGGCTGAACTATGTCAATTGATGGCCAGGCGGCGCAGGAGCTGCTGCGGATCAAGCGCCAGGGATTGCGTGTCGCCCTGGCAGTGACCGTGGGCTTGTGCGCGGGTCTGGTCCTGGGCGATATCCTGCCGTTTCTAGCGCCCTTGTTCGCCATCCAGTTTCTCTTGGCCAGTCGCCGCGCGCCAGCGCTTTCTCAAGGGTTGATAACGTTGCTGGTAAGTATGCTCACCGGCGCGCTGCTGGTGTGTATGACCGGCATGTTCGGTGAGCGGCCATGGATAATGCTGCCGCTGCTTTGGCTGTTTTATCTCGCCTGTTTTACCGCGCAAGGCCGACAACCTGGCGGCGCGGGACCGGCGTTGATGCTGGTGATCGCCATTGTGGTGCCGATGCTCGATATCGCGCAGAGCGATCTGGGCGAGTCCATCGTGCTGGTACTGGTCAAGGCGGTCGGCCTGGGTTTGCTGCTGACCTGGGGCGCCCATGCGCTGCTGCCCGACCCTGCGGGTGAATATGCCGACCAGGCACTCGCCCAGCCGCACGAGCAGACGCTGGTGATTCGCCAGGCCCTGGCCAGCGCGACGATCCTGCTGGCCATGGTTGCCCTGTGCCTGAGCGACCCACGCCTGGCCACGGCGATAGTCGTGCCCATTACGGTGGCCTCGTTGCTTAGCCAGTTATCCCTGGGCATGAGCAGCCGCACCGCCCTCGGCCTGGTGCTGGTCAACCTGCTAGGCGGGGCGGCGGCGTCCGTCGCCTTCACGCTATTTGAACTGCGCCCGGCCTTGTGGCTGGTAGCGCTGATCCTGTTGCTGGCAAGCCTGCTGTTTGCCGGCAAAGCCGCCATCGGCAACGCCACTGGCAAGATATTCGGCGGAGGGCTGATCACCTTCCTTATCCTGTTCGGGCTCGGTGTATCGCCACTGCCGACAGAAACGCCCCAGCTGTTTTCCACCCGCATCGCCTACGTGCTGTTTGCGGTTGTCTATGCCATTGGCCTGGCCGCGCTGCTGTGGCCAAGAACGCACGTATCGGAGCGTCGTCCGCAATCGTGTAGGTGATCCGGCGGACACTGAAGGATCTAACGCGGCCATCAGCCTTACGACGTAATTCTGACCTTGTCCTGGCGGTCCTCGCTCACTTGACCGAGATCGATAACTTGCTTCTCCCGCCATGCTTGAGAAGCGAAGGGTTGATCCCGAACTGTTTGCGAAACGCCGTGGCGAAATGGCTCGCGTTGGCATACCCAAGGTCCGACGCGATCCTCATCACCGACTCTTCTCCGTTCAACAAGCGACTCCGGGCCTGGATCATTCGCGCTTGCTGAAAGACGCCGTAGACGCTGTTCAAGAACAATTGGCGAAACCCGCGCGTGAGCTTTGGCTGGCTCATTCCGGACTCGCGAGCGAGTTCAGACAGGCTTGGCGCCTTGCCAAGATCCGCGAGCAGCCGTTCACGCGCACGAAGCAAGCGTTGGCGATCGATGTGGCTGACGCGGCAAGTGCAATCGACATTGTGGCGCGCCTCCAGGAACAGGCTGACCAGGGTGACGCTTTGACCATACAGCCAAAGGCCGCTTCGGGGCTGGCTTGTCGGTGAGTCAGGGCCCTGGTCCATTGCCGTGCATAACAGATGCGCGGTCGCGCTCATTTCGCCACTGCGGTGCCCTTCAAGAAAACAATGATCGCAAGCCAGGGCCTTGTTCAACAGCGGATCGAGCTTCAATTCCCACTGCGCCAGCACCTCGGGACGGATCATCACCGTGATGTTGTCGATCTCCCCATGCTGGTGATAAAGACCGTGGTGGCGACGGCCGTAGCTGATGCAGCCGGCGCCTTCGTCGATTACGTAGCGTCGCTGCCGACGGCCATCACGAAAGCTGCAGGCAGCCTTGCCCTTGAGCAGGTTGGTAAAACTGAAATGGATACATTCGCTGTCGTCCTGCAAAGGTAGTTCGATCGGCTGCTCGAACTTGCTTTGCCAACGCACGATGTCGAGGCCGTCCTGCAGGTTCATGCGCGTGACCCGGCAGTGCGCCCCAGGCCCGAGATCACTTCCATATTCTCCCGTGATGATTCGCGAGACCGGCATCGGCTCTCCTGCGCCTCCTTGAACGACTGACATCGTGAATCTCCTGGTTGACCGGATACGGCTCGAATCAGATCACATTGGGGTGGATCTATGCAATTGATAATTATTAGCATCTGGCGCGCTCCCCACGCTGCGCCAATTCGTTGCAGCCAACGTAACGCGCACCGATCAGAATCCTCGCTCAAGGACCTACAATGTCTGCACGACGCAACACGACGGCTATCCGTGGATCTTGCTACAAGTGTAATACTATAACAATAATTTTAACTTGGACACTGGCCAGTCCGGTACTCGCCGCCGCTGACCAGACCTTTGAATTACCCGTCTCGACGGTGACCGCGCGCATGGAGCAGGAAGATCCGCGAAACCTGCCCATCAGCCTCAGCGTGATCAGCGGCGAGCAACTGCGTACCCAGCGGCTCGACACGCTGGAAAGCGCCCTGCGCAACACGTCCGGGGTCAACGTCAATTCTTCCGGCGGCCCGAATGATTTCAACGTGCTGATCCGTGGTGTCGGCTCGCTGTACCAGATGTCGATGGATGACAGCTCGGTGGCCTTCAACATCGACGGTGTTCCGGTCGCCTCACGCAGCCTCGGTTTCGGCACCCTGGATGTCGATCGCATCGAGGTACTCAAGGGCCCCCAGGGCACGATGTCCGGTGCGATTGGCCAGGCGGGCGCGGTGAACATCACTACCCGCCAGCCGACCCGCGAGCCGGAAGGTTATGTACGCGGCGAGGTGGGTCAGGAGGGCCAGTTCCTCAGCGAAGGTGCCATCGGCGGGCCGATCAGCGACAGCCTGAGCGGCCGCCTGGCGGTGCGCCGGGCCGGCTATGACAGCTGGATCGACAACGACCGGACCGACGATCCCATCACCAGGCCACGCAACGAGGCTTATCGCGCCAGCCTGCTCTGGGACCTCAACGATGACACCCATGTGCTGTTCAGCGCCGAACGCCAGAAAACCGAACGCGCCACCAACTCGTTGGTGCTGCGTCCTTATGGCAGCGACCCCAGCCTGGACCTGACGCCCGGTCTGTTCGATGACAATTACAAGACCACCGAGCGCTACACCGTCAAGGTCGATCATGACTTCGCCAACAGTCGCCTGACGTCGACAACCGCCACCTCCACCGCCGATTTCGAAGGCCTGGTCGCCTACGACAGCAAACTGATGGGCGCCCTGTACGGCACGCCCAGCGAGTACTGGGCGCTGGACAAATCCTTCGAGCGCAGCTGGAGCCAGGACCTGCACTTGAGCTCGTTGCCCGACGCCGACACGTTCTGGATCGCCGGCCTTGCCGCCAGCCGCAACGAGCGCAGCTACGACACGCCGCGCAATACCTATGGCACCGCCGATGCCAGGTTTCGCGACTTCACCACCACCACGTATGCCGGCTACGGCGAAGTCACCTTCCCACTCACCGAGCGCCTGAAGCTCACCACCGGCTACCGCCATTCCTGGGATCGCAAGACCTACGACGGCCAATACTTCGCTGGCACCGGCGCCGTGGACGATTCACGCAAACTGACTGACCACTACGGCACCGGCCGCGTAGCCATGAGCTATGCGCTCACCCCGCAAACCAACATCTACCTGCAATTGGCGCGAGGCTATAAATCCGGCGGGTTCAATGATTATGCGGCGCAGGTCAGCGACAGCGAGCCCTACAAGGCCGCCGTCAGCCGAGCCGCCGAACTGGGCTTCAAAAGTGAAACCGAAGATCGCCGTGGCAGCCTGAACGGTGCGTTGTTCTACACCCGCGTGCACGACGACCACCTGCTGGGCTACAACGCGGCCACTTTCGCCACCAATGCGTTCAATGCCGATACCCGCACCCGCGGCGCCGAACTTGAAGGCGCCTGGCGCTTCGACCACGGCCTGAGCGTTACCGCCAGCGCCACCTACCTCGATGCCAGGATCACCAGCGCCGTGCACGGCATCCAGGCCGGTGACGTCGCCGCCGGCAACCGGACCCCGGATGTTCCGCGCTGGAGCGGTAATCTCAACATCGGCTGGCAGCACCCGTTGGGCACCTTTGCCAGCCTTGGCGAAACTACCTTGAACACCAGCCTCAATTACCACCTGGTGGGCGAACGCGCAGCCGATCCGCAGAACCACTTCAACCTGGACAACTACGAGAAACTCGACCTGCGCGCGAGCCTCGAAAGCCGCTTTGGCGAAGTCTATGCCTTCGCCGACAACCTGCTGAACCAGACCTACGACACCTACGGTTTCTATAGTGACCCGGTAGCCTATGGTGCGCCGGCGCGACGGCGCACCTTGGGCGTCGGCTACACCTATCAGTTCTGACCTGCCCTTGACTCCATGAAGGGTACTCAGAACGAATAGCTGTACCCGACGCCCGCCGAGCGCCCCCGGCCCGGCATGCCGGTCAGCACCTGGTCAGTGGAATATGATCCATACAAGTCATATCGCGCATCGAGCAGGTTATCGCCCCACAGATAGACTTCCGAACCGCCACTCTCCAGGCCCACGTGCAGGTCCAGCTTGGCGTAGCCCTTGAGGTCGTAATGATTCTGCGGGTCGGCGGGGCGATTTTTCTGCACGCGATAGTTGAGCAACGTGTTCAGCCGTGGGGCCGGCAAGCCCATGAACTCGCCCAGGTTCCGCTGCCAGGCGATGCTGAAGTTACCGCTCCACAGCGGCACGTCCGGCACACGATTTCCCGCCGCGACATCACCACCGGAAACGCCCGGCGCATCGGAGGTCACCACCGCGTTGGTGTAGCTCACCGCACTGCCCAGGGTCAGCTCATCGGTGACATGCCAGGTGCTCGACAGCTCGGCGCCCTTGCTGCGGGTATCGGCGTTCACGGCACTGACCGCCAGGGTGTTGAAGTCGTAACCCAGCAGGTGGTCGTCCTGCACACGGGTAATGAACAACGCACCTTCGAGGCTCAGGGCACCCTCGGCGCTTTCATGCTTGAAACCGATTTCGGCGGAATTCACCTTGGCCGCCTTGTAAGGTTCGCTGTCCCTGACCGATGTCGCGTAATCGTTGAAGCCCGCTGATTTATAGCCTCGCGACAGCACCGCATACAGATTCGTCTGCGGCGTGAGCGCGTAGCTCAAGGCGACGCGCCCGGTGCTGTAGTCATCCTGTAACCGGCGATCGTCGGCGACACTATTGCCCCCGCTTGAATAGTCGGCGCCGTAGGTCTTGCGGTCCCAGGTGTGGCGCAGGCCAGTGGTGAGCTTCCAGTCTTCGGCGATCGGATAGGTCATCTCGCCGTAAAGCGCATAGCTGTTGGTGGTGAAATCGCGCATCTGCCGGGCGCCGTTGGTGAAATCCTCGGAATCGAAGCTGCGCTCGGAGCGCGACAGGTTCACCCCGGTCACCCAGAACACCTCGGCATCCGCCAGCGAACCCAGGCGCAGGTCCTGGCTCCATACGCGCTCCTTGGCAGTATCCTCGATCAGGTATTCGAACGGTGAACCGTAGAGTGCCTCGGTGATGTTGCGGTCATAGCCTTTTACCGCATTGAAATCGGTGCTCGTGTAGGCGCTGATCGAGGTGATCCGTGACTGCGCCAAGTCGTGATTGAGCTCGAAAGAATAACGCTCGTTGGTCTTCTGGTTGTCATCGAAGGTACCGGGCGTGTAGTCCAGGCTGGGACTGTTGCCGAACGGGCGGAGCATTTCCAGGCCGGCATAATGATCGGCGCGCTGGCGCTCGGCGATCAGCAGGCCGGTTGTGCCCTGATCGTTGTCCCATAGCAGGCTGCCGCGCAGGGCCAGGTCGCGAGGCTTGGTCAACGGGTCACCGTCCTGCTGGTCGTCGACCCAGTTATCGAAGCCGCTGCGGCGCACGGCGATACGCCCCGCGAGGGATTCGGTCAACGGCCCGCCGACGGCGCCTTCGGTCATGAACTGGCCCTGGCTGCCGACTTCACCGCGCACATAACCTTCCACTTCGCGGGTCGGCTTGCGGGTGGTGACATTGATCGCGCCCGCCTCGCTGTTACGCCCGAACAGTGTGCCCTGGGGGCCCTTGAGCACTTCCACTTGCTGCACATCGAGCGTGGCCATCGCCGCGTTGCGCACCGACATCGGCACCCCGTCGACATTCAGTACCACCGAGCCGTCGTCCATGCTCATCTGGTTCAGCGAACCGACACCACGGATGCGCACATTGGCGTCGTTGGCGCCGCCCCAGGAATTCACGTCCACGCCCGGCGTGGTCCGCAATGCGTCCTCCAGGCTGCGCAAGCGCCGGGTTTCGAGGGTTTGTCCGTCGATCACGGAAAGTCCGAAGGGAATATCCCTGGCGCTTTCCTCGTTCAAACGGGCGCTGACCGTCAGCGGGGCCAACTCGATGACCTCCGCGCTGGCGGCGGGTTGATAGTCGGCGGAATAGGCCGTGCATACCTGGCTGGACAAAGCCAGCGCCAGGGTTTGGGTCAACACATTCTCACGCCAGCCAAGCGGACGACGTAGCGGTTGGACAGACAACTCAGGTGACATGGGAAGCTCCAGAAAACAGGGATGGTTCGAATTCATTGCGCAGGCCCCCAGCGCTTGAGCGCCGTGGCGATTGCCTGATCGGAGGGCGCGCCCAGCAGGCCCTGCATTGCGACGGGCCATCCCTGGCCGTTTCGGATATTTGCGCTCATTGCCATCAGTTGCCCGGCGCTTTGTCCGGCCACCCAATCCAGGCTGACCAAGGGCGCATAAGCCGCAACCCAGCCCTGCTCTCGGGCGTCGGCCAAGGTGCCGATGGGCTCGCCGTCGTTGCCCAAGGCGCGGGTCAAGTCTTCGCTCATCAACTTCACCAGGGCCGAGCGGGCATCAGCGCCGTCGACATCGCCGACACACAACAGGCCGATCGCGCCTGCCACGCCCTGGCTCAACCAGAGATAGCCCGGGGCTTGTCGCAGGTCGCTGGCGTCTATCAGCATTCGGCGCGCGAGCAGTTCGGCGATATGCGCGCGGCGCGTCCAGCGCCCGACGCCCGCCGGCGCCACCTCCCAATCCGGCGCCTGGCCGAGCAAAAGATGGGTCTGGCTCAATTGGCTGGATCCCATGCCGGGCGGCCACTGGCTCAGGTGTTCGACGGTCGGGCGATGGCCCAGGCGCCGGGCCACGCAAGCGGACATGAGCTCCAGGTCCTCGCGGACTTCGCGGGCGGTTTGCTGGCGGCCGGCATCGGCGAGTACTTGCACGCCGTCGAGGTCTTGCGTCGCGGCCAGGTGGTAGGCGAAGTCCAGTGGCCCGTCGCTTTGTCCGTTGAAAGCCTGGCCATCAACCTCGATCAGCCATTGCCACGCTCCCGCCGGTGCCACCGCGTCTACGGCGACTGCCGACCCTGCCGGCAGACTCGGCACCCCAGGCGACAAACCGGCTTCGGCACGCTGCGCCGGCGCACGCAGCAAGCGCTCACTGTCCAGGCCCAGGCGCGGCATCACACGGCGCGCCTGCAGCCACACCCCTCGCGGTCCCAGCCAGAATGCGTCGCCTTCGGACGGCCAGCCGGCGGCTTCCAGCGTCCAGTTCAGTTGCACGCTGCAGCCGCTCGCCGCGCATTCATCCAGGGGCACACGCAAGTGCCCGGAAGCCTGCTCGAAAATCACCGGGCGCCCCATGACGCTCACCGTCGTGACCTGCAAACCCGGCGGCAGTTCGGCGTCCAGGCGCTGATTGGCAGCGGTCACAGCCCCCAGCGTCCACTCGCCTTCGACACGTCGCGCAACGCTGTCGATACGCAAGCGCAAACGCCCTTGCGCTACCTGCCAGGCGCCCGCCCCGGCCAGCCATCGCTGTTCCCATTCGGCGTGCTCGGTCCGTTCCTCGGCCACCGACCGGTACTCGCCCTGCTCCACCAGGTGCCGATGCAACAACACGCCGCTGCCCAGCAGGCCCACGGTTCCCAACGCCAGCAAAGCACCGGGTAGACTCCACAGGCTGCGGCGTACATCGATGAGACGTCGCCGTTCCGGCCCCTGGGGCAAGACCAGCGCCGCCACCGCGACCATTACCAGACAGCCGGCCAGTTTCCAGCTGGCCAAGGTGGCCAGATAAGGCAACCAGGGCGCCCAGCCCGTGAGTTGCGACAATGCCACATGGGCAGGAATCGCCATGGCATAGGCGGGATAGCTGACCAGCCCCAACTCATGGTTGAGCACCAGGAAAAACGTCAGCAGCATCGACGTCGCGTACGCCAGGCCGGAGCGACGGATCAACGCATGCACCAGCACCGTGAGCATCGCCAGTTCCAGCAACGGCGGCGCGAACACCAGCGCCTGATAGATCAGCACAAAGCCTGGGGCCAGGTTATCGGGGGCGGCAATCGCGCTGATCACCAGGCTGGCAATGCCCGGCACCAGGGCCAAGGCCGATGTCGCCGTCAGCACGCAGGCCACCCGTCCCAACAAGCGCAGCCATGCCGGCGCCGGGGTCGCTTGCAACATCGCGCCCAGGCCTTCGACGTCATCGCGCCGGCACACCAGCCCGACCAGCGCCGCGACAATGAAGGCGATCACCAGGAACGACGCGCTCGATAACAGCGGCAAGATCAGATCCGGCCGCGGCACCATCGGCCCGCGTGCATGCCAGACGATATGGACAAACCCGCTGAGAATGCCCATGGCCAGCAGCAACCCAAGGGCCGCCCACCAGATGCGCCGGGCAAACAATTGCCGCACCTGCCAGCGAACCTCGCGCCACAAGGCCCGCGACCACCGGCTGCTGGATAACGGACCCGGCAAGCGCACATGGCTCGCCAACAGCATCGGAGGCTCGGCCAACACCGCGCCGCTGCGCCGGCCCATCAAGCCTTGGCGACTGGTGCGGGCCAGGACGACGGCCAGCAGCAGCAAGGGCAGCGCACACCACAGCGCCCGGTTCAGCCAGAACCCCGGCGTCAGTGCCAACAGCGAATGGGATTTTTGCGCGGCGGTCCAGGTTTCCACCTGGGCCTGGGCAAAGGTAAACAGCGACGGATCAAGGCTGGCGGCCAGCAGCGGGTTTATATGCCCGCCCTTGAGCACCACCACCGCGAACATCCACAGCAGCATCAACACTGTCGCCAAGGCAAACGGCGCGGCCAGGCCGCGGCTGCGCAAGGCCAGCAAGTAATACAACGCACCGATCCCGGTGCTCACCGGCAACAGCAACGCGACCCAGGCAAACCCCAGCGCCGCCCAGTCTGGCGCGCCGATGCTCGCTGTCGGCACCCAGTCGAGCCACCCCAGCACCGGGCTGAGCAGAAACCCGACGATCAATGAACTGGCGAGCAAACCACCCACCAGCGCCGCACCGATGAAACGTCCCCACAACAGCGCCGGCAGCGACAGTGGCAAGGCCAGCAACACTTCTTCCAATTGCGCCTTGCGGTCCCTCAGGGCCGGCTGGGCAAAGACCCATGCCCAGGCAAAAAACAGGAAGAACATACAGCCGCACGACATCAGGTAGATCAGGCTCGGGGCATTGCGGGCGATATCGCTGGCGCCCATTTTCTGCACGTAGTCGGCGTTGGCCAGGGACATCAACAAATAGCCGGTCAGGCCGAGGAACACCAGCAACGGGATGCCGCTGCGTAGCCCGGCGCGCACTTCCACCCAGGCCTCGCGCATCAGCAGAGCAAAGGTATTCATGCCTCGACCGCCTCACCCGCCTGGGCCAGGGCCAGGTAGTAGATGTCTTCCAGGCGCGGCGCGTGGGGCACGAAGCGTGGGTCGGCAGGACGTGCGCCGTGCACAATGACGCGGCTGCCCTGCGGGCTGGCGGCCACATGCAGGGCGTCGGGCAACGCCTCGCCACGGTCGAAGGACGCCTCCCACAATCGGCCCTGCTCGGCGCCCAACAACTGCGCCGGGCTGCCCTCGACAATAATCTGCCCACCGGCCAGCACCGCCAGCCGGCTGCAGAGGTTCTCGACGTCCTCGACGATGTGGGTCGATAGCAACACGATCGATTCGGCGGCGACATCGGCGAGCACTCGATGAAAACGGTTGCGCTCCGCCGGATCGAGGCCTGCCGTGGGTTCGTCGACGATCAACAGGCGTGGCGAGCCCACCAGCGCCATGGCGATGCCGAACCGGCGCAGCATGCCGCCCGAATAAGTAGCGAGTGCCCGATGGGCTGCCTGCCGGAGGTTGACCTTGTCCAGCAGGCCCTCGATTTCCTCGCGGCGTTGACGGCTGTCGGTTCGTCCCTTGAGCCAGGCAAAACGGTCGAGCAGGTCCCGTGCACTCACGCCCGGATACGCGCCCAGTTGCTGCGGCAGATAGCCCAGGCGGCGGCGCAAATGATCGGCATCCACCAGCACGTCCACCCCGTCCAGGTGAATGCTGCCGGCGTCTGGCTGCTGCAGGGTCGCCAGGGTCCGCATCAAGCTGCTTTTGCCCGCGCCGTTCGGCCCCAGCAGACCATACATGCCGGGCCCGACGCTCAGGTCCACGCCGCGCAGCGCTTCGACGCCGTTGCTGTAGCGCTTGCGCAGGCCGCGCACTTGTAAACCCGAATCGACAGACATCCACAACTCCAGACCAGATCAGAGGGACACAGGCCCTGCAAGAGGGCGGCGAGCGACGGTAATCAAGGCCATGGGCCGGGCTCTACCCGATTCAAGTCATTTTCCAACCGCATCCTGCGACCGACCGGCATTGCGCGCAGCCGCCACGCCACTGCAACCGGTGAGCGAGACACGGATGCGGGGCAAAAACGATTCGATCCGGGTAGTTGCCAAAATGAGAATGACTAGCATCTTCCCCCAAGCATCCGCCTGCCCCCAGCGCCTGGGCCAACCCCGGTCCGGGCCCTAGTAATGAGAAGACGTTGAGCCATGGCCACTCCCAGCACCTCAACCGCAACACTGCTGCGCCAGTCCCTTTCCCAAGCCCTCGAGCTGCCCGCCGAGCAGATCCCCCTGGAGGCGAACCTGATCGAATGGGGGCTGGACTCGGTCACCCTGATTCGCCTCGCCGGCCAATGGCGCCGCCAGGGCCTGGCCGCGCGCTTCGCCGAGCTGATCGCCGACCCGCGCCTGTCCGCCTGGCTGGCACTGCTCGATGTGGCGCCCGCCGCCCCCGCCGCGCCCACCGTGCAGATGGACGAAGGGCAGCCCTTCGAACTGGCGCCGATGCAACACGCCTACTGGATCGGGCGTGCGCCCGGCCAGCAATTGGGCGGTGTGGCGGCGCACTTCTATAACGAATTCGATGGCCGCGACGTTGACCCGGTCCGCTTGGAAGCCGCCGTTCGGGCGCTGCTGATGCGGCACCCGATGTTGCGCGCGCAGTTTCTCGACGACGGTCGTCAGCGGATCCTCGCGCAGAGCCCTTGGCCAGGATTGAAAGTGCATGACTTGCGCCAGGCCAGCGCCGATCAACAGCAACAACGACTGGAGGCGTTGCGCGCGGAGTTATCCCACCGGCAATTGGCCGTTGAACACGGTCAGGTACTGGATATCCAGTTGTCGCTGCTGCCCGACGGGACTCGCCTGCACTTGAACCTCGACATGCTCGCCGCCGATGCCTTGAGCCTGCGCATCCTGCTCGGCGACCTGGTGCAGCTGTATCACCAACAGCCGCTGGCCGCGCTGGACTACAGCTTCGCCCGTTACCTGGCCGACCTGCGCGATGAACAGGCCAACCCTGAGCAGCGTGCTCGCCATCAACAAGCCCGTGACTACTGGTTGCAGCGCCTGGACCGGTTGCCCGGTGCCCCGCGCCTGCCCGTCAAGACCCAGGGCGACGATCGCCAGGTGCGCCGCCGTCACCATTGGTTGCCGCCGTCCCAGCGCCAGGCCTTCGAACGCCACGCCCGGGAACATGGGCTCACACCAGCGATGGCCCTGGCCGCGGTGTTCTGCGAAGCCCTCGGCGCCTGGTGCGAGACGCCCGAACTGCTGCTCAACCTGCCGCTGTTCAACCGCACCCCGCTGCATACCGATGTCGACCGCCTGGTTGGCGATTTCACCTCATCGATCCTGCTGGCTTGGGACGGTCACGTCGCTGGCACTTTTGCCGCTCGCGCCACGGCCCTGCAACGACGCTTCCACGGCGATGCGGCGCACAGCGCGTTTTCCGGCCTGGAGGTGCTGCGCGAGCTGTCGCGGCAACGCGGTGAGCAGGTGCTGGCACCGGTGGTGTACACCAGCGCCCTGGGGCTGGGGGAATTGTTCGCCGAGGGCGTGCAGGCGTGTTTCGGCGAACCGGCCTGGATCATTTCCCAGGGCCCGCAGGTGTGGCTCGACGCCCAGGTCACCGAGCTGGATGGCGGCATCCTGGTCAATCTCGACGCCCGTGAAGGGCTGTTCGCCGACGGGGTGCTGGACGGTTTGTTCGAGGCCTACACCGGCCTGCTGCAGCGCCTGTGTTTTGAAGCTTCGGCGTGGGACCTGCCGCCGCCGGCGCTGATCCCCGCCAGCCAACTTGAGGCCCGCAACGGCGTTCAAGGCCAGGCCGTGCCGCTGCCGGTACAGCGCCTGCACGAAGCGTTTTTTGCCCAGGCGCGCCTGACGCCTGACCTGCCCGCGTTGTTGCACGGCAATCAGCCCGTCATCCGCTACGGCGAGCTGGCCGAGCGCGCCCTGCGCGTGGCGGCCTACCTGGAAGGCCAAGGCGTCCGGCGCGGCGATGTGGTGGCCTTGCAACTGCCCAAGGGGCCCGAACAGGTGATCGCGGTGCTGGGCATCCTGGCGTGCAGCGCCACGTACCTGCCCATCAGCGTCGATCAGCCCACGGCGCGTTGCCAGAAAATCCGTGAGTCGTCGGGTGCACGCTTATTGCTCACGGAACTGCCCGCCACCCGCACAGCGCTGGACGCTCCGCGGCCCGGCGCGATCAGCGACCTGGCCTATATCCTCTATACCTCGGGCTCCACAGGTGAGCCCAAAGGCGTGGAAATCAGCCATCAAGCCGCCGCCAATACCCTGCAAGACCTGCAACAGCGCTTGCACCTGAACAGCGACGACCGAATCCTCGCGCTGTCGGCACTGGAGTTCGACCTGTCGGTGTTCGACCTGTTTGCCGCGCTGTCGACGGGGGCCGCGGTGATCGGTATCGAGCCCGAGGCCCAGCGCGATGCCGGACGCTGGCGTGAACTGGCCCTGCAGCATCGCGCCAGCGTGCTCAACTGCGTGCCGGCGTTACTCGACATGCTGCTCGGTTGCGCCCCTGCCGACGCCAGCCTGCCGCTGCGCGCGGTGTTGCTGGGCGGCGACAAAGTCGCTCCGGATCTGGCGCCACGGCTGTGGGCCCAAGCCCCCGGCTGCCGCTTCATGGCCCTGGGCGGCGCCACCGAAACAGCCATCCACTCGACGCTGTTCGAAGTGCTGCCCGGCCAACCGTTGCCCTGGCACTGCCTGCCCTATGGCAGGCCACTGGATAACGTCCGCCTGCGTATCGTCGACCCGCACGGCCACGACTGCCCGGACTGGGTCGCCGGTGAACTGTGGATCGGCGGCGCCGGCGTGGCCGAAGGTTATCGCGGCGACCGGGTGCGCACCGCTGAACGCTTTGTCGACTATCAAGGCCTGCGCTGGTATCGCACCGGCGACAGTGCGCGCTATCCCCCCGACGGCAATGTCGAGTTTCTCGGGCGCAGCGATTTCCAACTCAAACTGCACGGCTTCCGCATCGAAGCCGGGGAAGTCGAAAGCACATTGCTCGCCTGGCCAGGCATCGAGCAGGCGGTGGCGCTGCTGACCGGCCAGCAACTGGCGGCGGTGGTGCGGCTGACGAACGGCCCCGAAGCGCCCACCCGGGTTGACTCGCCGGGCCTTGCCCGGCATCTCGCCGAGCGCCTGCCGGCCTACATGATTCCCGGCACGATCCTGGGCTGCGCGCAGTTGCCCTTGACCGCCAACGGCAAGGTGGATCGCCAGGCGCTGAGCGCCTGGCTGGCGGTGAACAACACCCGCGTACCGGCCAACCTGTCGGCTCCCTGCGGCGATATCGAAACGCAGGTGGCGCGTGTCTGGCAGCAGTTGCTGGGCTGCGGCGAAGTCTGCCGTGAAGACAATTTCTTCGCCCTGGGCGGTGACTCCCTGAGCGCCACCCGCCTGGTGCGCCTGCTCGCCGAACAGGGGCTGGGTGGCGCGCGTATCGCCCAGGTCTTTGTCAAACCGGTGCTCGCACACTTTTGTGCCGATTTGCATCGACAGACCCAGGCTCAACCGCAGCGCACGATTGTGCCCGACCTGTCGCAACGCCACGCGCCTTTCCCCATGACCGAGGTGCAGCAAGCCTATTGGCTGGGCCGCGATCCGAGCCTGGTGCTGGGCGGCGTGAGCTGTCACTTCTATCGTGAATACGACGTCGAGGACCTCGACCTGCCGCGCCTGCAATCCGCGCTGGAGCGCTTGATCGAGCGCCACGAAATGCTCCGCGCCGTGTTCGATCAATGCGGCCAGGCCCGCATCCTGCCCGTGCAACAGCTGCCGTCTTTCGAGATCGGCCAGGGTTACGCCAGCCTCGACGACTTGCGCGAACACTGTGCCCATCGCGTGTTCGATCCGGGCCAATGGCCGCTGTTCGATGTGCAGGCAGTGACTCATGGTCGACACACCCGGTTGGCCATCAGCCTGGACAACCTGATCCTCGATGCCCTGAGCATCCTGCGCTTCTACGCAGAACTGGATGCCTTGTACCGGGACCCCGGATTGACGCTGGGACCACTGGAACTGTCGTTTCGCGATTATCAACTGCAATCGGCGGTGGACGCGGCCGAACTGCAGGCCGCGCAACACTTCTGGCAGGAGCGCCTGCCCGAGTTGCCAGCGCATCCGCAACTGCCGCTGGCGGTTGAGCCCGCCAGCCTTGGCCAACCGCGCTTCGACCGCCTGCAAGGGCAGATCGACGCCCAAGCCTGGACAGCGATCCTGGCCAAGGCCCAACAACACGGCCTCACCGCATCGGCGGTACTGCTCTGTGCATTTGCCGAAACCCTCGGCCGCTGGAGTGCGCGCCCGGACCTCAGCCTCAACCTCACGCTGTTCGATCGTCGCGCGCTGCATCCCCAGATCGATCAGGTCATGGGCGACTTCACCTCCCTGACGCTGCTTGGCTATGTACCGCTGCCCGGCGAGCGCTGGGTCGACCGCGCCCGGCGTACCCAGCACACCCTGGGCGAGGCACTGGAACATCGTTGCCTCGGCTCGGTCAGCCTGTTGCGGCAATTGGCCCGGGGCAATGGCGAGCAGCAGGTGAGCATGCCGGTGGTATTCACCAGTGCCCTCGGGGTCCCGGATGGCACGGCCGCGCCGGTGGACGGGCCGTTTGCCCGGCAAGTCTTTGGCCTGACCCAGACGCCACAGGTCTGGCTCGACCATCAGGTGGTCGAAGCCAACGGTGGCATAGCCTTGAACTGGGACTACGTGGTCGGCCTGTTCCCCGAAGGTCTGGTCGAAGCGATGTTCGACGCCTACCTGTACAGCTTGAACTGGCTGGCCGAGCACGCCTGGGACAGCCCGCCGCCGGACCTGCTGCCGCAAGCCCAGGCGCAACGGCGCGCCCGGCTCAATGCCCCGGGCCCGAGCGTGCCGGGTGACCCGACCTTGCACCAGGGGTTCTTCGAACACGCACGCCAAGCGCCACAACGCCCGGCGCTGTTGTGGGCCGAGCACGGCACGCTGAGCTATGGCGAACTCGCCGACCGGGCGCTGCGCATTGCTCGCAGCCTGGTGGACGCAGGCGTCGAGCCGGGCGACCTGGTGGCCGTGTCCCTGGCCAAGGGGCCGCTCCAGATCGCCAGCGTGCTGGGCATTCTGGCCGCGGGTGCCGCGTACCTGCCGGTGGGTGTCGACCAACCGCTGCAGCGCTGCCAACGCATCCTGCAACAGGCCGGCGTGAGCCTGATGCTTGCCGGGCACGACCCGCAGCTGTCGAGCGTCAGACACCTCGATCCGCTCCGCGCGCTGGAAGCGGAACCGCTGCTGGCGCCGCTCGCCATCCCGGCCGCAGCACTGGCCTACGTGATCTACACCTCCGGTTCCACTGGCCAGCCCAAGGGCGTGGAGATCACCCACCGCGCGGCGATGAACACCGTGGCCGAGATCAACCGCTGCCATGGCATCGACGCCAGCGACCGCACCCTGGCGCTGTCAGCGCTGGACTTCGATCTTTCGGTATACGACGTGTTCGGCCTACTGTCGGTGGGCGGTGCGCTGGTGTTGATCGAAGAGGATCAGCGCCGTGATGCACGGGCCTGGCTCAAGGCGTTGCAACACCATGGCGTGACCCTGTGGAACAGCGTGCCGGCCCTGCTGGACATGCTGCTCGAAGCCAACGCCCACGACCGTCAGCCACTGGGCCTGAAAGTGGCGTTGCTGTCGGGTGACTGGATTGGCCTCGACCTGCCGCAACGCTTGCGGCAACAGGCTCCCGGCTGCCGCTTTATCGCCCTGGGCGGCGCCACCGAAGCGGCGATCTGGTCGAACCATTTCCAAGTGCAAGAACCCTTGCCGGGTTGGCGCTCGATCCCCTACGGCGTGCCGCTGGCGAACCAGGCCTACCGGGTGGTCGATGCCCTGGGGCGGGATTGCCCGGACTGGGTCACCGGCGAGCTGTGGATTGGTGGCGCCGGTGTCGCTCGCGGCTATCGTCACGCGCCACAGTTGAATGCCGAGCGCTTTGTCGATGGCTGGTACCGCACCGGCGACCTGGGCCGTTACCACCCCGACGGCTTGTTGGAGTTTCTCGGCCGCGCTGACAGCCAGGTGAAGATTGGCGGCCATCGCATCGAGCTGGGCGAAATCGAAGCCGCCCTCGCCCGCCACCCCTGCGTAAACACAGCGGTGGCACTGGTCGCGGATAACCGGCTGATGGCCGCCGTCACCGCCAGTACCGAGGCGCAGATCCTGGTGCGACACCTGGAGCAATGCCTGCCGGGGTACATGCGCCCGGAGCAGATCCTGGTGCTGGAACACTTGCCGCTGAGCAACAACGGCAAGGTCGATCGCCGCGCGCTGCAGGCCGCCCTGGCCGACGCCGCCCAAACGCGTCCGGTGCTGGACGAGCAACCGCTGCGGCAGGACGAACAGGTGATCGCCGAACTCTGGCAGCAATTGCTCAACGTGCCGAGCGTGTCGCGCCACGACAACTTTTTCCGCCTCGGTGGCGACAGCCTCCTGGCCACGCGCTTTCTCGAAATGCTGCGCACCCGCCTGGGCGTTGAACTGCCCATGGGCCAGTTGTTCGGCGCCGCCACCTTGACCGAGGTGGCGCAGATCCTTGAGCGCCAGCCGTCTTCGGACACCGTTGAAGAGGGTGTCATCTGATGCCCGCACAACCTCCCTTTTCTCCAGGAGCTGTATCCATGCCCGCCGCCAAACTGTTAAGTGAACTCAAGTCCCTGGGCGTCGAACTCTGGCCCCAGGACGGACAACTGAAATTCCGCGCCCCGCAAGGCCTGCTCAATGCCGAGCGCCTGGCACAACTGCGCGAGCACAAAGAACAGATCCTGAGCCTGCTCGAAGTACAGGAACGGCCACTGGTCCAGGCTGACCCGGCGAACCACCACGCGCCCTTCCCGCTCACCGACGTGCAGAACGCCTACCTCCTGGGCCGGCAATCTTCCTTTGGCTACGGCAACGTGGCCTGCCACGGTTACCTGGAACTGAGCTGGCCGGCGCTCGATCCGCAACAGGTGGAACACGCGTGGAACCGTCTGATCGAGCGCCACGACATGTTGCGCGCGGTGATCGCCAGCGAGGGCTCGCAACGCGTCCTCGCCGAAGTCAGCCGTTATTCCGTGGCCATCACAGACCTGCGCGATGCCACGGGCGAACAGCGTCAGCACGCCGTGCAACAGATCCGCCAAGCCATGGAGCAGAAGCTCTATCCCACTGATCAATGGCCGCTGTTCGAATTGCGCATGAGCCGCAGCGAGAGTGGCGACACCCTGCATTTTTCCATGGACTCGCTGATCGCCGACTGGGCCAGCGCCCAGTTGCTGTTCAACGAGCTGGAGCAGTTGCTGGACGATCCCCAAGCCGCCCTGCCGCCCCTGGACATCACCTTCCGCGACTACCTGCTGGCCGAGCGTGGCCTGCTCGAAGGCAGCCGCCATCAACGCGACCGCGAATACTGGCTGGCGCGCGTCGACGACTTGCCTGCCGCACCGCAACTGCCCGCGCCCCTGAGTGGCGAAGACACGGCCATGCCGCGCTTCCAACGACACTGCGCGCAGCTCGACCAGCCACACTGGAACGCCCTGAAAAAAGCCGCCAGCGAACGCGGCCTGACGCCCTCCATTGCGGTGCTCGCCGCCTATGTCGGCACCCTGCAACGCTGGAGCCAGCGCCCCGCCTTCAGCCTCAACCTGACGCTGCTCAACCGCTTGCCGCTGCATCCGCAGGTGGATCGGCTGGTGGGCGATTTCACCTCCGTGAGCCTGCTGCAGGTCAACGATTCCCAAGGCCAGGATTTCAGCCAGCAGGCTCGCCAATTGGGCAGCCAGCTGTTTGCCGACCTGGAGCACCGGCTGTTCTCCGGCATTGAAGTGATGCGCGAAATCGGCCGCCGTCGTGGCCGTGAAGCCGCGGCCATGCCGGTGGTGTTCACCAGCGCCATCGGCCTGGCAATCGAACCACCGGCGGCCAGCGAGCGTCGGGTGGGCCACGGCATTACCCAGACCCCGCAGGTCACCCTCGACTGCCAGGTGATGGATGACCGCCACGGTTTGCACATTCACTGGGACGTGCGCCAAGGCGTGTTCCCCGACGGGTTGATCGATGACATGCAGCAGGCGTTCCTGGCCCACCTGCAGCGATTGGCCCTGGACCCGGTCGCCTGGGAGCAACCGATGCACGTGCCCCTGCCAGCCTGGCAACAGCGTGAGCGCCTGGCGGCGAATGCCACCGCCGCGCCGCTGCCCACCGGTCGTTTGCACGACGGCCTGCTGGCCATGGC
>JAQZAY010000358.1 GCA_029239415.1 Pseudomonas sp.
GGCGAGGCAGCCGCCATTGGCGGATGCCCAGTAGTTATCAGGCGAAGACCCGGGAGCGGCCCGCCATGCACGCTCAGTTCCACGCCCCGATTGACCTGCTCGCCATCCTGGACGAACACGCCGTTCTGGTCGAAGCCATCGCTGGGCCGCCCGATCCGTAACACGGCCAGGCTGGCGCCGCAGGGACGGCGGCACCGAGGGAACAGCACACGGCTAGCAAGGTCGGATGCATAGGACCCAATCGTGAAATGACGGCTCCCCAGGGATAGGTGATGGGCCATCATGGCGATGAGAGTGTTTCCCAAGGAAACTTGAGGCTAGCAGACGCTAGTGAAAACAATTACCAATCCAATGCACTTTTTCGTCTAACGTAGGTCAGCCCCTGTTCCTGGACAGGCGATCGAATGCCTGTCCCCTTGCGATGCATCGGACCGGGCGCAACACGATGCGCTTGTGTAGGATGGGCCCGCACTCAAGGCCGCCGCCAGTCATAGGGAGATTTACATGCGCGTCCTGTCATCCGTTGCCTGCCTTGTCACCTTGTCGCTCGGCCTGGCCTGCCCTGCCAGCGTCCTGGCGGGTGAAGAGGCGCAACTGATCGATTCGATCAACGCGTTTCGCAGCCAGGCCCAGCCCTGTGGAGGCGAGGCATCGCTGGAGCTTCCTCCGCTCAACAGCGACACGCGCCTGGCGCTTTCGCCAGAGGGCACCCGCGACCTGCAGCAGGCCATGACCCGCGCGGCCTACCCGATGGTCAACGTGCAGGCCATCAGCCTGTCGGGGCCGCGTGATGCGCGCGCGGCCATGACCGCTATCCAGGAAAGCTTCTGCCAGGTAGTGCTCGACCCCCAGTTCGTCGATATCGGCGTCAGCCAGGAAGGCCGCGACTGGCGCATCGTCCTCGCCCGGCCACTGCTCAGTTCGCGCCTCGGCGACTGGCAGGCCGAAGGCCAGAAGCTGCTGCAGGAGATCAACGCCGCCCGCGCGCAGCCACGCCAGTGCGGTGGCCAGCCCTTCGCCGCTGCGGGCGCGCTGGGCTGGAACACCACCCTGGCCGAGGTGGCGGCCAATCACACCCGCTCGATGGCCAACCATAATTTCTTCGACCACATCGACCGCGATGGCCGCACCCCAGGCGACCGCGCCGAGCTGGCGGGCTACACCTACCAGCAGGTCGGCGAGGCCATCGCAGCGGCGCGCGATACCCCGCGCAAGGTCGTCGATGGCTGGCTGGCCAGCGCTGGCCATTGCGCCACCCTGATGAACCCCGACTACCGCGACCTGGGCGCGGCCTATGCCACCGACCCCAAGAGCGATGCCGGCATCTACTGGACCGCGCTGTTCGGCGCTCCCTGAGCCTGGCCGTTGCGCAACTGCGCTGCCGTGCAGCCGAGAGGGACGAGCAACAGGCGCAAGTCAGGCGGCATGGATGAGACGTCCAGTTAGTACCGAGAAGTGTCCAGATATTACCCCGGCCTTGCACAGGTGTTACGTACACTGCAGCCACATTTCGAACGGAGGCATTGACGATGGCACTCGACACCTGGCTGATCTACCTGCTGGCCAGTATCGGCCTGTCGCTGACCCCAGGGCCCAACAGCCTGCTGGCGTTGACCCACGGTGCGCTGTACGGCGCGCGGCGGACCTTGTTCACCCTGTGCGGGGGCATGCTCGGGTTCAGCGTGCTGATCGCCTTGGCGATGTTCGGCCTGGGCGCGGTGCTGCAGACCTCGGCCTCGCTGCTGCAGGTACTCAAGTGGCTCGGCGGTGCCTACCTGCTGTGGCTGGGCATCCAGCTCTGGCGGCATCCGGCAGTGAGCCTGGAGCATACGCACGGCGCCACGCCACTGGGCGCGCCGGAGCTGTTTCGCCAGGGCCTGTTGTCGGCGCTGGCCAATCCCAAGGTGCTGCTGTTCTACGCGGCATTCCTGCCCCAGTTTCTCGACGCCCAGCGCAGCCTGCTGCCGCAGTTCCTGGTGATGGCGGCGACATTCGTCAGCGTGGAGTTCCTGGTCGAGTACCTGCTTGCGTGCCTGGCGTTTCGAATCCGGCCCTGGCTGGCCAAGGGCGGCAAGGGGTTCAGCCGGTGCTGCGCCGGCGTGTTCGCGGTGATCGGGGTGGCGCTGCCATTGAGTCGCTAGCCAGCTGGCCATGAAACATCCTGTTTCACCCCGGACGCGAAGGTCGTCAACCCATGCCTGAATTTACGGAGCGATCCTACAGGCGGCAGCGGTGCCCATGAACTGCCCGGATGTGCGTCGCCACGCGATAGTGGAAGGCCTTCCCGCAACCCGAGGCCTGCTGCATGCCGCCCATCGCAAACGCCCGTTCCACGCTCCCGAACCGACCCTCTCGCCCGCTGGCAGTCTCGGCCCTCGGCCTTGCCGTCGCCACTGCCCCGCTGGGCGGCCTGGCCGATGACCTCCATCGGCCGGTACTGGAGCTGGACGCCCTCAACATCGATGCCGAGCATCCCGGCGACTATCGCACCGAACACTCGGCGTCGACCAAGTACGCCGTGCCACTGCTCGACACCCCGCAGACCATCACCGTAGTTCCTCGCCAGGTGATCCAGGAGCAGCAGGCACTGAGCCTGCGACAAGTGCTGTCCAACGTCTCGGGCATCACCTTCAATGCCGGCGAAGGCGGCGGCGGCTCCGGTGACAGCATCAACATCCGGGGCTTCTCGGCCAGCAACAATATTCAGGTCGACGGTTTGCGCGACAGCACGCAGACCACTCGCTCCGACTCCTTCAATATCGACCAGGTCGAGGTCATCAAGGGCCCCAACTCGGTATACGCGGGCGCCGGGACCACCGGCGGCACCATCAACATCATCACCAAGCAGCCGCAACAGCGTGCCTTCACCCACCTGGGCGCAGGCATCGGTACCGACCAGTACCGGCGCCTGACCCTGGACAGCAACCAGCCGTTGGAAGGCGTCGGCCACGATAGCGCGTTGCGCCTCAACCTGATGGCCCATCACAACGCCATACCCGGACGTGCCCAGGTCGACCGCGAGCGCTGGGGCCTGGCGCCGTCGCTGCGCCTGGGGCTGGGCGAGTCCACCCGCCTGACCTTGAGCGCATCGCACCTGGTCGACGACAACTTGCCCGACTACGGCGTTCCTGCCCTGGACGGCAAGAAGCTGGCCGGGGTCGACCGGCATGCCTACTTTGGCTGGAAGAACCTCGACAAGGAACAGATCCGGCAAAGCGCCCTGACGGCTGATTTCGAGCACGAGTTCGACGACAGCCTGCGCGTGCAGAACCTCACTCGCTACAGCCACACCGACCGCGACACCACGGTCTCGGCCTCCCACGTCAAGACTGTCGGTGCCAGCCCGGGTCGATACCTGCCCGCCGGCCCCCAGGCCTACGGCCGCGATGCCGTCACCCAGCTGTGGATCAACCAGACAAACCTGGCCGCCGGGCTGGAACTTGGCGGGATGCGCCATGACCTGGTCAGCGGCCTGGAAGTCTCTCGCGAGACCCTGGACCTGGAGACCTACGGACATGGCCTTGGGAGTTCGCTGTATCCGGCCGACGGCTATGACCTGGGCAATCCGCCGGGGTACTGGTCCGGGCCGATCGCCAAGACACGTACCAGCCGGGCCCAGGCCGAGCTGACCAGCCAGGCGCTGTATCTGCTCGACACCATTGCCGTGCATGAACAGTGGGACGTGAACCTGGGCCTGCGCCACGACCGCATCAAGGGCAAGGTCGACAGTGTTGCCACTGGCAAGCCGGCCTCGGGCTTCGAGTCGAGCGACTCCCTGTTCAGCGGGCGTGCGGGCGTGGTCTACAAGCCGGTCGAGAACGGGCGCATCTACCTTGCCTGG
This sequence comes from Pseudomonas sp., assembly GCA_029239415.1. The sequence continues at coordinate 3,842 of JAQZAY010000358.1, forward strand.
GGAACCTCCTTCAACCCCTCCGCCGAGAGC
>JAQZAY010000359.1 GCA_029239415.1 Pseudomonas sp.
GCTGGACATCGCCCAGTCGCTGTACGAGACGCACAAGCTGATCACCTACCCGCGCAGCGACTGCGGCTACCTGCCGCTGAGCCAGCATGGCGAGGCGGCCAGCATCCTGTCGGCCCTGCAACGCGCCGACGCACGCCTGGCCTCGCTGCAACCGTACCTGCAGCCACAGCGCCGCTCGCGTGCCTGGAACGATGCCAAGGTCACCGCGCACCACGGCATCATTCCGACGGCTGCCGCCAGCGACCCGGAACGCCTGCCCCGCACGGCCAAGGCGGTGTACACATTGATTCGAGCGCGTTATCTGGCGCAGTTCCTGCCTCACCACGAGTACGACCGCACCCAGGCCGAGCTCGACAGCGCCGGCCACGCCCTGCGTGCGGTGGGCAAGCAGATCGTCGAACCCGGCTGGCGCCGCGCCCTGCCGGAAGCGTTGACGCCTGCCAAGGGCCGTGAAGCCCCGCCTGCCCAGGTGCTGCCTGCGCTGAGCCAGGGCGTGGTCTGCCGGATGCTTGATGTACTGCTCAAGGACCTGTGGACGCAACCGCCCAAACCGTTCACCGAAGGTGACCTGATCAAGGCCATGAAGAACGTGGCCAAGTGGGTCGAGGATCCACGACTCAAACAGAAGCTCAAGGAAACCACCGGCATCGGCACCGAGGCGACCCGGGCCAACATCATCCAGGGGCTGCTCGACCGAGGCTACCTGGTCAAGAACGGCAAGGCCCTGGTCGCCACGCCGGCCGCCCGCAGCCTGATCGCCGCCGTGCCCAAGGCCATCGCCGACCCTGGAACCACGGCGATCTGGGAGCAGGCGCTGGACATGGTGCAAAGTGGCGAGATGACCTTGGAGGAGTTCGTCACGCGGCAGTCGGCCTGGGTGGGCAAACTGGTGGAACGCTGTGCGGGCATGCGCCTGACCATCACGGGCCCCGCTACGCCGGCGGGTCGAGCAGGCACGCCCTGGAAGAAGAAGCGTAAACCCAGTGCAGCCCGTTCGGGCGAAGGGACCACGGCCAAAAATACCACTGGCAAGGCGGCATCGGGGGCACCCCGGCAGCGGCGAGCGCGTAAGGCGGATTGATGGCCTGCTTTCATCTGCCTTGTTTTCACACAGCCCCATGAGGCGCTGAGCCCAGAGGCTGGACAGGCAGGCGTTTCGAGGCTGACAGGACCGTCCGTTGCTGGTTACCATGAGGCGGTTGAAGGGCAATACGCGTGGCAGGCAGTGACGGGCGGGAAACAGACGCCCGTGCGCCTGGCGCGCTCCTCAACACTGCAGACCAAGAACAGGGATGCGCGATCGACAGGGGCGTCGGCTTGACAGCGATGAACCCACCTTGCTGCAGAACCTGACCTCCCCCACCCTTCAAGCGCGCCTTGCCCCATGCCTTTCGAACTCACCGTAGAACCTCTCACCCTGCTGATCCTCATCGGCGTCGCCTTTCTCGCCGGCTTCATCGACGCCATCGCAGGCGGCGGCGGGCTGCTGACCGTGCCTGCCTTGCTGACCGCCGGCATGCCACCCCACCTGGTACTGGGCACCAACAAGCTCAGCTCCACCTTCGGCTCGGCCACCGCCACCCTCACCTACTACCGGCGCAAGCTGTTCCACCCGGCGCACTGGCGCCTGGCGATCGGCGGCACCCTGGTCGGTGCGCTGCTGGGCGCCATCGTCGCTCACTACCTGCCGGCCGAATGGCTGAACAAGATGCTGCCGGTCATGGTCTTCGCCTGTGGCCTGTACCTGCTGTTCGGCGGTACGCCGAAAGCCCCTGCCGAGGCCGACGCGCCGATCCGCAAGACCTGGCAATTGCCCCAGGGCCTGTCGCTGGGCTTCTATGATGGTGTCGCCGGTCCCGGCACTGGCGCGTTCTGGACGGTAAGCACTCTGCTGCTCTACCCGGTCGACCTGGTACGCGCCAGCGGCGTGGCGCGCAGCATGAACTTCGTCAGCAACGCGGCGGCACTGTCGGTGTTCGTCTTCTCTGGTCAGGTCGACTGGATCGTCGGCCTGGCCATGGGGCTGTCGGTGATGGGCGGCGCCTTCTTCGGCGCCCGTACGGCCATCAGCGGTGGTAGCAAGTTCATTCGCCCGGTGTTCATCACCGTGGTGCTGGCCCTGACCGTGCGCCTAGCCTGGCAGCACTGGTTCGGGCAGGCCTAGACGCTGCGCCACATAGAGGTCGATCAGGTGGCGCGCGATCGAACGCGTGGCCGGCAGTGGCGGCAGGTCGTGGATGTCGAACCAGCGGGCATCCTCGATCTCCTCCGGTTGCATGACGATCTCGCCCCCGGCGTACTCGGCATGAAAGCCCAGCATCATGGAATGCGGAAACGGCCAGCACTGGCTGCCGACATAGCGAATGTCGCGCACCTGCACCGCCACTTCCTCGCGCACCTCGCGCACCAGGCAGTCCTCGGCCGACTCGCCCGGCTCGGCGAAACCGGCCAGGGTGCTGTAGACCCCGGTCACGAAGCGCGGCGAACGCGCCAGCAGGACCTCGTCGCCTCGGGTCACCAGCACGATCATGCTGGGTGAAATCCGTGGATAGCTGCGCAGGCCGCACGCGGCGCAGTGCATCGCCCGCTCCCAGCGCACCTGGGTGGTCGGCTGGCCGCAACTGCCGCAAAAACGGTGCTCGCGCGCCCAGGTGCCGATTTGCGCGGCGTAGCCCAGTACTTGGTAGACGGTGTAGTCGCCTTCCAGCATGAAGGTGCGCAGCCCTTGCCAGCGGTGACCCGGCACGCTGGCGGTATGGCGCAGCTCGAGCAGGAACAGCGGTTGTCCCTCGAGATGCCCGATGCCATGCTCACCTAGGACGTCCAGCCCTTGGCGCTTGAGCCAGCCTCGGTCGAACACCGGGCCCCGTTCGCCGACCAGGAAGCCCTCCGGCCCACGGGCGACGGCCAATCCACCGGGCAGGGCCGGATCCAGTACCGCAGTGCTCCAACGTGACGACATTCGAGGGTTCCTTGAGCAGTGCCGACCATCGTCAGTCGGCGAAATCAGGTGTCTGTCTGTTCGTGTGCGCCAGCAGGGCCACGCGCACATCCTGCGATTGCAGCATCGCCGCGTTCCAGGTGGCGACGTATTCCAACCCATCGGCCACGCTGTGGTCGCGCATGTAGCGGATCATGCGCTTGGTTCCGGCCACGGCCAGCGGCGACTTGGCAGCGATCTGCGCAGCGATCTCGAACACACCCTGCAACAACGCGGGCGTGTCGCCATAGATGCGGTTGACCAGCCCGATACGCAAGGCTTCCTGCGCCTCGACCGCGCGCCCGGTGTAGGCCAGCTCGCGCAGCAGGCCATCGCCGATGATCCGGGGCAGGCGTTGCAAGGTTCCGACATCGGCGGCCATGCCAAGGTCGATTTCCTTGATCGAGAAATGCGCATCGGCGCTGCAATAGCGCATGTCGCAGGCCGAGACCAGGTCGATGGCCCCGCCGAGGCAATAGCCCTGGATGGCCGCCAGCACCGGTTTGCGGCACTGATCGACCGCCTCGAACGAAGCTTGCAGGCGCAGGATGGTACGGCGCAGCGTGCGTGCATTGCGGCCGACGTCAGGCCCCAGCTGGCCGGCCACCGAGGCCAGCAGGCTCAGGTCGATGCCGGCGGAAAAGTGTTTGCCTGCGCCGCTGAGCACCACCACGCGCACGGCATCGGTCTCGTCGGCCCAGCGAAAGACCTCGACGATCTCCTCCCAGAACGCCGCATGCATGGCGTTGACCTTGTCGGCACGGTCGATCTGGATGTGGGCGATGTGGTCGGTCAGTTCGACCTTGAAGGCGGTGTAGGGATTCACGCGACACTCCTGCGAAGAATGAGCCAGAGCCCGGACTATACCTCAGCCCGGTGCCC
>JAQZAY010000360.1 GCA_029239415.1 Pseudomonas sp.
ATGGCGCCGCGCCGGGTGCTGGGCGTCAGCAAGCAGGAAGCCGAGGATCGCGCCCGCCGTTATCTCGACAAGGTCGGCCTGCCGGCACGCGTTGCCGAGCAATACCCGGCGTTCCTGTCGGGTGGTCAGCAACAACGCGTGGCGATTGCCCGCGCCTTGGCCATGGAGCCTGAGGTGATGCTGTTCGACGAACCGACCTCGGCCCTGGACCCGGAACTGGTGGGCGAGGTATTGAAGGTCATCCAGGGTCTGGCCGAAGAAGGCCGGACCATGATCATGGTGACCCACGAAATGAGCTTCGCCCGCAAGGTGTCCAATCAGGTGTTGTTCCTGCACCAGGGCCTGGTGGAAGAAGAAGGCGCGCCGGAAGACGTGCTGGGCAGTCCGAAGAGCGAACGGCTCAAGCAGTTCCTCAGTGGCAATCTGAAATAAAACACAGCCGCATCAAGAGGCAGGTGTTGCTCCTGTGGCGAGGGGATCTATCCCCTCGCCACAGGGTACTCATAGCTCCCATAAAACCTTTCATACCCCGTCGTGGTCTCTGTAGAAGGACTTTCAGGGCGCACACGGCACGCATGGGGACATCCAGCAACTTCGCGAAACAGTGGTTCGATGCCCGAGGCTGGAAGCCGTTCGCCTTTCAAAAGCAGGTATGGGCTGCGGTCAAGCGTGGCGAGTCGGGGCTGTTGCATGCCAACACCGGTGCCGGCAAGACCTACGCTGTCTGGTTTGCCGCCCTCAACCGTTTTGCCCGCAGCGTGCCGCCACCGGACAAGCCTCGTAAACGCAAACCGCCGACCGAGCCGTTGACGGTCTTGTGGATAACGCCAATGCGCGCGCTGGCCGCTGACACCGGCAAGGCTCTTGAAGCGCCCCTCGATCCGCTGCAGATTCCCTGGAGCGTAGGCCTGCGCACCGGCGACACCAGCGCCAGCGAACGCGCCCGTCAAGGCCGGCGCCTGCCCACGGCGCTGATCACCACACCGGAAAGCCTGACCCTGATGCTCGCCCGCGCCGATGCGCAAACGGCCGTGTCGACCCTGCGCATGGTCGTAGTGGACGAGTGGCACGAATTGCTCGGCAACAAACGCGGCGTGCAGTTGCAACTGGCCCTGGCCCGCTTGCGGCACTGGCACCCCGGGCTGATCGTCTGGGGCGTTTCCGCGACCCTGGGCAACCAGGCCCATGCCGAGCAGGTACTGATCCCCCAAGGCAACGGAGTCAGCGTGCAGGGCGCCGAGGCCAAGGCGTTGCAGGTCGATACGCTGTTGCCGCCAACCCTCGAACGTTTTCCATGGGCGGGGCATATCGGCCTGAAGATGTTGCCCCAGGTGGTCGCTGAGATAGATACCAGCAGCAGTTGCCTGGTCTTCACCAACACTCGCGCACAAGCGGAAATCTGGTACCAGGCGATTCTTGAGGCGCGCCCGGATTGGGCCGGACTGATCGCCTTGCACCATAGTTCGCTGTCCCGCGACACCCGCGATTGGGTGGAACGCGCGCTGAAGGACGGCCAGCTCAAGGCAGTCGTGTGCACGTCCAGCCTCGACCTGGGGGTGGATTTTCTGCCTGTGGAACGGGTGCTACAGATCGGTTCGGCGAAGGGCGTCGCCCGCTTGATGCAACGCGCCGGACGCTCCGGCCATGCACCGGGGCGAACCTCGCGAATAACCCTGGTGCCGACCCACAGCCTGGAGCTGATCGAGGCCGCCGCCGCCCAGGACGCCGTGGCGCAGCGGCGAATCGAGCCCCGCGAATCGCCCCATAAACCTTTGGATGTGCTGGTCCAGCACTTGGTCAGCATGGCCCTGGGCGGCGGCTTTGTCCCCGAGGAGCTGTTCGATGAGGTGCGCGGCGCCTGGGCCTACCGCGACCTGAACCCGGCCGAGTGGGCCTGGGCGCTGGCATTCGTGCGCCATGGCGGCCTGTCGCTGACTGCCTACCCCGACTACCGCCGGGTCGAACCGGACGAACAGGGCGTCTGGCGCGTGCCTGACGCCCGCCTGGCCCGACGCCACCGCATGAGCATCGGCACCATCGTCAGCGACGCCAGCCTGCAATTGAAATTCTGGAGCAAGGGCGGCGGCGGCAAGACCCTGGGCAGCGTGGAGGAAGGGTTCATCGCACGCCTGCGCCCCGGCGACGGATTCCTGTTTGCCGGGCGGTTGCTCGAGTTGGTCCGGGTCGAGGACATGACCGCTTACGTGCGCCGCAGCCAGGCGAAAAAAGCCGCCGTGCCGCGCTGGAATGGCGGGCGCATGCCGCTTTCCAGCGAGCTGGCCGCCGCGGTGGTCGCGCGCTTGAGCGAAGCCGCCAAGGGCCGCTTCGATGGCGCCGAAATGCAGGCCGTGCAACCGCTGCTGTCAACGCAGCTACGCTGGTCCGGCCTGCCCACGCAGGGCACGCTGCTGGCCGAAGCGCTCAAGTCCCGGGAGGGCTGGCACCTGTTCCTGTATCCGTTCGCCGGACGCCAGGTTCATCTGGGCCTGGCCAGCCTGTTGGCCTGGCGCGTCAGCCAGCGCCAACCGGTGACGTTCTCCATCGCGGTCAACGACTACGGCCTGGAATTGCTCAGTGCCACTGAGCTGGATTGGTCAGTACATCTCAACCCGGCGCTGCTGCGCACCGATGGCTTGCTGACCGACGTTCTCGCCAGCCTGAACGCCGGGGAACTGGCCCTGCGCCGCTTCCGCGAAATCGCCCGGATCGCCGGGCTGGTGTTCGCCGGCTACCCCGGCGCACCGAAGAGCACCCGACAAGTGCAGGCCTCCAGCGGGTTGTTCTATCAAGTGTTCAAGCAATATGACGCCGATAACCTGCTGCTGGCCCAGGCCGGCGAGGAAGTCCTGCGCGAAGAACTGGATATACGCCGACTGGAGCAGACCTTGGAACGCCTCGATACCTTGACGCTCGACCTGCACCTGATCAAGCGCCCTACCCCGCTGGGTTTCCCTTTGCTGGTGGAGCGGTTCCGCGAAAGCATGAGTTCGGAAAAGCTCGCCGATCGCATCCGGCGCATGGTCAGCGAACTGGAAAAAACCGCTGATCGAGGAAGCATCTGATGCCCGCGCCGTATCCCGTCAACCTCGCGGGCGAAGAGCTCTGGCTGCTGCCGCAAAAAGCTTTGTACTGGCCGGCCCAGGAAACCCTGATGGTGGCCGATGTACATTTCGGCAAGGCCGCAGCCTACCGCAGCCTCGGCCAACCGGTCCCCCACGGCACGACGGCGAGCAATATCGCCATGCTTGATGACTTGCTGGCGAGCCTGCCGTGCCGACAGCTGATATTCCTCGGAGACTTCCTCCATGGGCCAGGCTCACATGCCCCAGGCACTTTGAAGGCCCTTGCCGACTGGCGTGAACGGCATCGCAAACTCGCCATCACGCTGATCCGCGGCAACCACGACAAGCGCGCCGGTGATCCGCCAACGGCACTCAATATTCGCGTCGTCCCCGAACCATTGCTGTTGGGCCCTTTCGCCGTGCAACACGAGCCTACCCCGCATCCAAGTCGACACGTGCTCGCCGGGCACGTGCACCCGGTCTACCACCTGCGCGGTAAAGGCCGGCAACGCCTGCGCCTGCCGTGCTTTCGCCTCGGTAGCGAGATCAGCCTGCTGCCGGCCTTCGGCGCCTTCACGGGAGGCTATCGGGTCGAACAGGACAACGCCTGCAAGATATTTGTAGTGGGCGACGACGAAATATGGCCCGTCAGTTGAAGCAATCGTTCTTCAACTGCCGGGCCATAGCTGATCAGGCTACGGGCGCGGGAGGCGGTTCGTCCGGAAGAGTCGGTTCGCCGGGTTCGGTAGGCTGTTCGTTAGGGGTATCGGGGTCGGGCTGGCCA
>JAQZAY010000361.1 GCA_029239415.1 Pseudomonas sp.
TGCCGCCTACAAGAGCGCCGAGCTGGTACGTAGGCTTCTGGAGCAAGGCGCCGAAGTGCGCGTGGTAATGACCAAGGGCGGCAGCGAGTTCATCACGCCACTGACCCTGCAGGCGCTGTCCGGCCACCCGGTGCACATGGACCTGCTCGACCCGGCGGCCGAAGCTGCCATGGGCCACATCGATCTGGCCAAATGGGCCGACCTGGTCCTCATCGCCCCGGCCACCGCCGACCTGATGGCACGCCTGGCCCAGGGCCTGGCCAACGACCTGCTGACCACCCTGGTACTGGCCACCGACGCCACCGTGGCCATCGCCCCGGCCATGAACCAGGCCATGTGGCGCGACCCGGCCACACAGGACAACCTGCACCTGCTGCGCAGCCGCGGCCTCAAGGTCTTCGGCCCGGCCGCTGGCAGCCAGGCCTGCGGCGACATCGGCCTGGGCCGCATGCTCGAAGCCACCGAGCTGGCACTGTGCGCGGCCGAATGTTTCGAGCACCTGGCACTGACCGGCAAGCACGTGTTGATCACTGCCGGGCCGACCCAGGAAAATATCGACCCGGTGCGCTACATCACCAACCACAGCTCCGGCAAGATGGGCTTTGCCTTGGCCGAAGCGGCCGTCGAAGCTGGCGCCCGCGTTACCTTGATCTGCGGCCCGGTGCATTTGCCCACGCCCGACCGCGTCACCCGCATCGACGTGGTCAGCGCGCGCGACATGCTCGCCGCCTGCGAGGCTGGCATGCCCTGCGACGTGTTCATCGCGTCCGCCGCCGTGGCCGACTATCGTCCCGAAGTGGTGGCTGCGCAGAAGCTCAAGAAAGACCCCAGCAGCGGTGACGGCCTGCTGTTGCAGATGGTCCGCAACCCGGACATCCTGGCGACCATCGCCGGTCGCGCCGATCGTCCATTCAGCGTCGGCTTCGCCGCCGAGACCGAGCACCTGCTCGACTACGCCGCGCGCAAGCTCAAGGACAAGAACCTGGACTTGATCGTGGCCAACGACGTCGCCAACCCCAGCATCGGTTTCAACAGTGAAGAAAACGCCTGCAGCGTGATCGACCGCCAGTTGCAGACCACTGCTTTCGCCCAGACCAGCAAGGGCAAGATCGCCCGCCAGCTGGTTTCCTTCATCGCCAAGCGCCTCGACCAGGTTTAACGACACCCATGCACGCCCTACAAGCCAAGATCCTTGACCCACGTCTGGGCCGGGACTTCCCGCTGCCACACTACGCCACACCCGGCTCCGCAGGCCTGGACCTGCGCGCCATGCTGCAGCAAGACACGCTGCTGGCACCCGGACAGACCCTGCTGATCCCTACCGGCCTGTCGATCCATATCGGTGATCCGGGTCTGGCGGCGATGATCCTGCCGCGCTCGGGCCTGGGCCATAAGCACGGTATCGTGCTTGGCAACCTGGTCGGCCTGATCGACTCCGATTACCAGGGCGAACTGATGGTCTCGTGCTGGAACCGTGGCAACAGCGAGTTCACCCTGGCGGTGGGCGAGCGCATCGCTCAACTGGTGCTGGTTCCTGTGGTGCAGGCTCACTTCGAACTGGTCGAAAGCTTCGACGAAAGCCAGCGCGGGACCGGCGGTTTCGGTCACTCCGGCACCCAGTAAACGGCCATGCAGACCCGGCGGCCGTGGCGATGCCCGTCCGCTTCAAAGCGTTCAATGCGGAGATGACAGGTGAAAGGATTTCCTCGCAATGCCAAGACGGCCGAGCAAGGCCAGGCTTCGAACGCGCGGACCACCGCCGGTAACCAGGCACTGCTGATCGCCGTCGTCGGCGTGCTCGTTGCCTTGCTGCTGATCTGGTTCCTGGTTGTCGCGCCGCTCGCCGGCCGTGCCTTCCAGAACGCCGAGGCGACCGCCGCCGCGCCTTTCACCGCAGGTCTGGACACCGTGATCGCGCGCCAGGCCGGTGTAACGGCCACTCTGGCTCACTCACCTGCACTGACGGCTGCGCTGGCCAGCCAGGACCCTTCGCTCATCGCTCAGGCCGTTGGCGCCGTGCCCTTGATCGATGGCCTGCAGGGCGTGCGCCTGAATCTGCCGGGGCAGGCCAAGGTCGATCAGCAGGGTGCTGCGCCGATCAATTTTGCCGTACTGGACATGATCAACCGCGCCGAACGCGGTACTGCCACTGCGCCCGAGGCCTACAAGGTCAATGGGCGCTGGTGGATCTACAACGTCGCCACCGTCCAGCAAAGCTCGACATCGCCTGTGCTGGGTACACTGGTGCTGGCCTTCGAAATGCAGCCCCTGACTCAGGCCCTGGCACTGCCCGACGCCGAATTCGGCCAACTGCGCCTGCAGCAGAGCGTACTGGGCAGCCCGCCGCAGGTGCTGGTCGAGCAAGGCAGCAATGCGTCGGCCACGCGCTACCCGTATCCGACCGCTAACCCCAACTGGCGCCTGGAATTCGGCCCAGGGCCGCTGTTCCAGCCGCCGTTTGCCTGGAGTGCACTGGGCCTGATGATGCTTGCCGCGGCGATCGCCATCGGCTGCGCCGCGCTGGCGGTGCGTCTGGCCCAACGCCAACTGTATGCACGCATCGAGGCCGACGCGCGGCAGCTTGAGCAGTTGCTCGAGGAGTTGTCCGGCGGCAAGGCGGTCAAGGCGTTCGGCCTGAGCCTGGCGCCCCTCAACGGCCTGGCACAAGGCCTGGCGCGCCTGTCCCTGCGCGAGGGCGCCGCGCGCCCGGCCGACAGCAGCACGGCCGCGCCTGCGCCTGTGCCGGTCGTGGACGACTGGACCAATCCGATCTTCCAGGACATCGACATGCTCGAGCTCGACGCCACCGACCCTGTCGTCGAAGCGAGCGACATGCCGCCGGCGCTGCCCCACGGCATCTTTCGCGCCTATGACATTCGCGGCATCGTCGGCAGCACCTTGAATGCCGACACCGCCTATTGGGTGGGCCGTGCCGTCGGCGCGCAAAGCCTGGCCATGGGCGAAGCCAACGTCAATGTCGGCCGCGACGGGCGCCTGTCCGGCCCCGAGCTGGTGCAGCCGTTGATCCAGGGCCTGGTCGACGCCGGTTGCCACGTCAGCGACGTGGGCCTGGTGCCGACACCTGCGCTGTACTATGCCAACCACGTGCTCACCGGCCGCTCCGGCGTGATGCTCACCGGCAGCCACAACCCGCCGGACTACAACGGCTTCAAGGTAGTGATCGCCGGCGACACGCTGGCCAACGAACAGATCCTGGCCCTGCACCAGCGTCTGGTGCACAACGACCTCACCCAGGGCCAGGGCAGTGTGGAGAAGGTCGAGATCCTGGAGCGCTATGTGGCGCAGATCCGCGACGACATCGTCCTCACCCGCCGGCTCAAAGTCGTGGTCGATTGTGGCAACGGCGCCGGCGCCGTGGTGGCGCCGCAGCTGATCCAGACCTTGGGTTGCGAGGTCATCCCGCTGTTCTGCGAGGTCGACGGGCACTTCCCCAATCATCATCCGGACCCCAGCAAAGCCGCCAATCTGCAGGCGCTGATCGCCAAGGTCAGTGAAACGGGCGCCGACCTGGGCCTGGCCTTCGACGGCGACGCGGACCGTGTGGGCGTGGTGACCAACACCGGCCGCATCATCCATCCCGATCGCCTGCTGATGCTGTTCGCCCGCGATGTGCTGTCGCGCAACCCCGGCGCCGACGTGATCTACGACGTCAAATGCACCCGCCGCCTGGGCCCGCTGATCAAGGAACACGGCGGTCGCCCGGTGATGTGGAAGACCGGCCATTCCCTGATCAAGAAAGAAATGAAGCGCACGGGCGCGCTGGTGGCCGGGGAAATGAGCGGGCACATCTTCTTCAAGGAGCGCTGGTTCGGCTTCGACGACG
>JAQZAY010000362.1 GCA_029239415.1 Pseudomonas sp.
GCGGCAAGCTCGCCGGCAAGATCGCCATGTTGATCGGCCAGCGGGGCTACCGTGAGCTGGACGTGCCGGGATTGACGATTTACCGCTACACCGCCCCGACCGAAGCGATTTCGAGCAATTACCAGCCGAGCATGACGCTGGTCGCCCAAGGAAAGAAGCAAGCCTCCCTTGGCCACACCACCTTCATCTACGACCGGTCCCATTTTTTGCTGACCTCGCTCGAGATGCCGGTGACCAGCCGCGTCATCGAGGCCAGCATCGACCGACCCTACCTGTGCGTGCGACTCGCCTTCGACATGGGCATGGTGCGCGAGCTGCTGGCGCGCGACGGCATCGCGCCGGCGCCCCGCGGCGACAGCGGCCTGGCCATGACGACCGGCCAGACCACCAGGCAGCTGACCGATGCCTTCGTGCGCCTGCTGGACCTGCAGGATGCCCCGGGTGACATCCCCTTCCTGGGCGACCTGCTCGGGCGCGAGATCGTCTACCGCGTGCTGCAGAGCACCGAAGGCGAACGCCTGCGCGGCATCGCCACGCTGGGAGAGCACAGCCACCGCACCGCGGCGGTGGTGGCCTGGATCAACGAGAACTACGCCAAGCCGCTGCGCCTCGAGGAACTGGCCGGGGTGGCGGCCATGGGCCAGTCGACGCTGCACCGCCATTTCCGCGCTCTCACCGACATGACGCCGCTGCAGTACCAGAAACGCCTGCGCCTGCAGGCCGCGCGCATGCTGATGCTGATGGATGGCCTGGATGCGGCCAGCGCCGCCTTCGAAGTCGGGTATGAAAGCGCCAGCCAGTTCAACCGCGAATACAGCCGCTTCTTCGGCCGCTCGCCGCTGCGCGACGTCAAGGCCCTGCGCGCGCAGGCAGCGGCCAACTGATCTCCATTTTCGGCACATGGCAAAAATCGACCTCAATCACCTGTCGGCCTTCATCGTGGTGGCGCGCGAGCGCAGCTTCACCCGCGCCGCGGCCCAGCTCGGAGTATCGCAGTCGGCCCTGAGCCACACCATCCGCAAGCTCGAGGAAGGGCTCGGCGTAAGGCTGCTGATGCGCAGCACGCGCGGCGTGTCGCCGACCGACGCCGGGGAGCGCATGCTGGCCAATATCGCCCCGCTCTACCAGGGCATCGAGGCCGAGCTCTGCGCCGTGAGCGAGCTGCGGGACGTCCCCAGCGGCACGATCCGCATCACCGCCCACGACCACGCGGCCAGCACTGTGCTCTGGCCCAGACTGGCGACGCTGCTGCCGCATTACCCGGACATCAAGGTCGAAGTCAGCATCGACTACGGTCTGGCCGATATCGTGGGCGAGCGCTTCGACGCCGGGATCCGCTGCGGGGACATCGTCGCCAGGGACATGATCGCGGTACGCATCGCGCCCAATATGCGCATGGCGGTGGTCGGCGCCCCTGCGTACTTCGCGCGGCGCCCGCCGCCGCAGTCGCCGCAGGACTTGGCCGCCCACGACTGCATCAACCTGCGCCTGCCGACGCATGGCGGCCTGTCATCCTGGGAGTTCGCGCAAGACGGCAAGACTTCGCAGTGGCAGGTCGAAGGCCAGTGCGTGTTCAACACCACGCCGCAGAAACTGGCCGCCGCCCTCGATGGCTGCGGCCTGGCCTACGTACCCGAAGAGATGATCCAGGACCACGTCGCCGCCGGCCGCCTGATCGCCGTGCTCGAACCGTGGTGGCCCACACTGCCCGGCTACCACCTGTACTACCCCAGCCGGCGCCAGCACTCGGCTGCCTTCGCGCTGGTCGTCGATGCGCTGCGGCTGACCTGATCAATCCTTCTGCGGGCGGCTTGCGAAGACTTCCTTGAAGACCGGCATGGCCGAGAACACATTCGGCCAGCCCGCATAGAACGCCAGCTGGGTCAAGGCTTCTCCGGCTTCTTCGCGGGTCAGGCCGTTGTCCATCGCGCGATTGAGGTGGAAAGTAACCTGCGCCACCTGGCCGGAGGCGACCAGTGCGCTGACCGTCACCAGGCTGCGGTCGCGCGGCGCCAGGCCCGGGCGCAGCCAGAGGTCGCGGAACAAGGCATCGGTGGTGTATTCCACCACACCCGGACTGACGGCGCCGAAGTTGTTGCTCACCATGGTGGCACGCTGACGTTCGGCCGCTTCATCGAGCTTGAGCCGGGCCGCCTGGGCGCCCGCATCGGTGGTCTTGATCTTGCGCTGGGCGTAGACGTCGGCGATGGCCTGATCGGCGGCGACGGCATTGCCCCAGCCCGAATAGAAGGCCAGGTGCGCGACGATCTCATCGAGTTCAGCCGGCTTGACACCGCTGTCGAGGGCCTGGTTCAGGTAGTGCGGCAGGGCGGCGGCCTGGTTGCGGGCAACCAGGACCGCGACCGTGACGATGCTGCGGTCGCGCATGGACAGGCCGGGACGCTTCCAGACGCCATCCAGCGTGCCCTGGGTGTAGTGTTCGAGTACGGGTGTGTTCATCGGTGGCTCCTTCTGCCTGGCCGGCGCAGCCGCCAGCGCGGTGGCGCACGACAGGGCCGCCAGGGTGGCGACCGTCAGTTTGCCGGGCGATGGCGTCATCATGGTTGCGCGCCCATGCTTATCGTGGGTACTGGGCATCGGAGACCTTTTCCATCCAGTTGACGTTCTTGCCGTCCAGCGTGCCGGTCATGGCGACATGCGACATGCCGGTCGTGCGCGTCGCGCCGTGCCAATGCTTGACCCCGGGCGGACACCAGACCACGTCGCCGGCGCGGATCGCCGTTGGCTTGCCGCCCCATTCCTGGGTCCAGCCGCTGCCGGCGGTGACCACCAGGTACTGCCCAGCCGGATGCGTATGCCATGCCGAGCGCGCACCTTCCGAAAACGTCACCTGAGCCGCCGAAAACTTGCTCGATCCGCCTGCCGCCAGCAGCGGGCCGACCTCGACACTTCCGGTGAAGTACTCGGCAGGCCCCTTGGTCGATGCCTGCGCGCCCGCCTTGCCGATCAGCTGTGAATGGGAAGCTGCAGGCTCGGCGGCGCCGACGACGCCCACGGCGGCCAACAACAGTCCCGAGACAAGGAATTTGACCATCATCGTGCGTCCTCCTTGTCGACCGAGCCGGCCAGGTATTGTTCGTCGCTGACCTTTTCCAGCCAGTTCACGTTCTTTCCGTCGAGCGCTTCCTGGATCGCGATATGGGTCATGGAGGTCGTCGAGGTGGCGCCATGCCAGTGTTTGTGACCGGGCGGGCACTTGACCACATCGCCAGCGCGGATCTCAACGATCGGCCCGCCCCAGCATTGGGTCCAGCCGCAACCGGCAGTGACGATCAGAGTCTGTCCCAGCGGATGGGTATGCCAGGCGCTGCGCGCGCCTGGTTCGAAGGTGACGCTTGCCCCCGAGACCCGGCTCGGTTCCGTCGCCGTGAACAGCGGGTCAATGCGGACAGTGCCGGTAAAGTAGTCTGCCGGGCCTTGTTGCGAAGGCTGTGAGCCATTGTGTGCCAATTCCATCTTCATACTCCCTGAATAAGTTGATGCGGATAGTCTGTCGACTGCCGGGATCAATATAGAGAGCGCCGAATTGTGCGGCTAGATGGTCAAACGCGGATAGGCCTATGAATCTTGCTCATGACTGGCCTGTCACCAGCCGCACCTGGGCTGGTGTCCGGCCAGGTCAATCAAGGTAAAATGGCACATCCTGGCCCCATCAGCCTTGCCGTACCGAATCACGAAGACATGACCACCGCCCCCAAAGAAATCAACGCCGCCGCCATCAAGAACAGCGCGACGGAAAAGCACACTCCGATGATGCAGCAATACCTGCGCATCAAGGCCGACTACCCCACCATGCTGGTGTTCTACCGCATGG
>JAQZAY010000363.1 GCA_029239415.1 Pseudomonas sp.
AGTCTCCTTGACACACCTTGAGACACAGGCCATGTCGATGTCGTGGGATTGTCTCCGATATCCATTTCGCCCATGGGTGCCCAGGGCGTTTCAGACAAGCCCTGGGCGCGTCAGCGCAACGCCCCGGACTGCTTGACCATCACCACCGGCACCGCGGTAAGCACCAGCACCGCCAGAAGCTGGGTCCACAGCGAGCCATCCCATGACAGCTCCGGCATCACGCGGAAATTCTGCCCGTACCAGTTGATCAATGCGGTGCCCGGGATGAACGCGGCCCACAGGACGCTGAATACCTTGGTGACGTTAAGATCGCTCATCGCGACCGTCTCACCGGCGGCCCGCCAATGAAACCTCTGCCGTTCGAGCATGAAGCGTGCACGGCGCTGCACCCCTTCGATATGCGCGATCAGTTCGTCGACAGCCTGCGGGTTCATCCCCGAGGGGGGCGTTGCGCACCGGCGCAGCCTCAATGCGGCATGTTCGATATCGTCCAGTGACTGCAGCACAAAGGACAGCGGCTGCACGAGCGTCGACAGCTGGCCATCGACATCCGCCAGGTCCTCGGTGCCCCGCGTCCGGTCGGTACCGACATTGAGCTGGAATGCCCGGATGAACCGCATCGAGACGGACAGGCCCTGGTCGATGCGGTCGAGCACCAGTCCCGTCTGGGCGAGCAATTGCTGCAATAGCACCAGCGCGATCGACTGCGAACTGCAAGGGGAGAGCCCCAGGGCCTGGACTCGCTCGAATGCCTGGCCCGGGCGCAACACCCGGTGTCCGGTTTCGACCGTGAACAGGGGAGCGGCATCGTCGCCCTGATGCCACAGCAGGTCGGTCACCAGCACCTGGTCATCCTTGAGCCGAGCGCAGCGTATCCGCAGGGTGGTACCCGTTTGCGCGATGCGTTCTGGGATCAGGTCGATGCCATGGAGCTTGCCCAGGTCTTCAAGGGCCTGAGGATCGGGAACATGCAGGCGCTGCCAGGCTGGCAACTGATTGAAAGCGCTCATCGCATCCACCCCTTGCGCTTGATGTAGAACAATGGCAACAGCGCGAACAGTCCGGTCAGGCCCATCACCATCCACTCCCCCCAGGGCAGCTCCAGTTCAGGCATGTGCGCGAAGTTTTGCCCGTAGAAGGACGCTACGAGGGTGGGTGGGGTGAACACGGCGGTAATCACCGTGAAAACCTTGACCACCTGGTTCTGCTTGATGTCCATGGTGGTCATCAGCGACTGCTGCAGGTTACGGATCTTGTCATGCTGGAAGCGCGCATAGCGCCGCAGGCTCTGGATGTCGGACAGCAGCATTGCCACGCTCTGCTCGAGGCGAGGCTGGTTGGCGACACGGCGCAGCCAGCGGCCGGCCCTGGCGAGCATCAACTGGCCTTCCACGGTCTTGGCCACTAGTTCTTCGGCTTCACCCAGTGCGATGGCGGTCTCGGCAATATCGGCAACGCCCGCCTGGCGCCTGGAAACCTCGAAGCCGCCGCTGGCAATGGCCACGGTCTCACTGCGTTCGTCCAGGCACGAGGAAATGTCGCGAATCGCCGCGTGCGCGGCATCGTTCAGCGATTCGACAAGGGTGAAGAGTATCTGGGCGGGATCGAGTGCCCGCCCCGCCAGCAGGCCGTCGAGCAACCGCTGGGAGGCGTGATCCAGTGCAGTGACGCGCACGTCTCGCTCAAGGCTGATCAGCACACCCTTGCTCAGCGCGAACAGCAGGCTGGTCTCCAGGTATCGCTGGTCCTCCTGAATGATGAGCTCCACCGGGATCACAATGAAGTCGCCTTCTTCGGTGGCTGCCCGGCCACGTGGAAGCGACAGGTCAAGCCCATGCTGTCGATGCACGGCGGCCAGTTGCTCGAGCTGGTCAGCCTGCAGGCGCATCCAGCCAGCCTGTCGCAGGATTTGGGCATGCTCGTGGCCTGGCGCCACTCGGCTCTGCAGGTCGGTCATGGCGCCAGCTCCACGCTGATGGTCTCGGCCGCAGGGTTCTGGGACGGCAGGGCGTGCTCGCCGTACAGGTGCAGGCCGGCAAAACTGCCCAGGATCAGGGCGTAGAGCACAATCACCGCGATCATGATCTCGCGCTCGATCTGTGCCGTGCGGGGGCGGCTTGCACGGGCCTGGTCGATAGCCTTGCGGCGCTGCAGCGAGGCCTCGTTCGAATCGCCCTGCAGGGTAAGGTCGATGTTCCAGACCAGGCCTTGCAGCTTGCTGGAAGGCCTGGTGGCATCTGGCGTAGGGCGGTCAAGGTTGGCGTACATGTCGGATTCTCCAGGATAGGGGGTGTCTGATGGCCAGGCTCGGGGAGCCGGGCCTTCCGGTTACCGCAACCAGCCGCGCCGCTTGACGTAGAGCAATGGCAGCACGGCAAGCGAGGCGGTAAGCCCGATGATCATGGGTTCGCCGTACTGCCACTGGAGGATGGGCATGTTGGCGATGTTCATGCTGTAGTACGTCGAGATCAGCAGCGCGGGCAGGAACACTGCGGTTATCACCGAGAACACCTTGACGATCTGGTTCTGCTTGACGTTCAGCGCCATGTTGTTGGTGGTCTGCAGCAGTCGAACGCGGTCGTGGACGAAGCACACATGCTCCTCGACGGCCTCGATATCGGCGATCAGCGTCTGGTACAACGGCTTGAGATTCGCCTCGTCGCCCGCCAGGCGGGATAATACGTGTCGGGCGGCAAGCGCCAGCTGCAGCTGGCTTTCGATGCAGTCCGACAACAGATCCTCCACTTCCCCCAGGCTGAGCTGCGTCGAGACCACGTCACTCACCCCGAAGTCCCTGTCACGTGCCTCCAGGCTGTTGAGCACCGAATTGGTCTGTACCAGGACCTTGCCAAGGTCTTCGTTGAGTGAGTCGAGGAGCTCATCGGTGGCATCGTTCAGGGCCTGCAGGATGATTGCAAAACTCGCCAGCGCTGTGCTGTCGTCGCGCCGGTCCCGCTCAAGCCGGCCCAGGGCCACCGCCAGTGCCTGCGGGGCGGGGTCGGGCTCCAGTGAAACCAGGCGTTGCCGGCCTAGCACGAAGATGACCCTGCTGGCTTGCCTGCGGCCGTTGTCCACGCCCAGAAAGGTTATGGGAAAATAGCTGAACTCCCCATCCTGGCTCAGCAGCCGTTCCTGGGTGCGAAGGATGTCGATGCCCAGGGTCTGCCTGAGCTCGTTCAACTGCCCGGGGGCGGTGCTGCTGACGCGCATCCAGCCATGGGCGCTCGCGGTGTGCAAGGTCATGGCTGGGCTCCTTCCGGCACCGGGGGCTGGGCGGTCTCGGTTTCGACTTTCAGTGCGCTGGCACTTTCGTAGAAGCCGGAGTGCGAGCCGGAGGTGGAGGACGTGCGGGTATCCAGGTCGTAGTTGCCCAGGTGCAGGACACTGACGGCCAGGATGAGGATCCCCCAGGTAGAGCCCAGCATCGAGAAGGACAGGCGCTCGTACCGACACCATGGTCCGGGAGGAGTGGGTGTGCTGGCGCTGGGCCGACGGGCAGGGCGTGTCCAGACTATTGCCTGGAGACTGGGCGGGGAGGCGAGTGAGCTGGAGGGGATTGCTGCATGAGCCGTGGACGTGTACATGAGGTTTCCTCAGGGCACGCGGCCGCTGACGCCCCTCATTCAATCAGGTAGGAGGGAGCCTCGAGGCCGGTGTCCGATACGGTAGATTCAGGGTGTAGACAGGCAGGTTCAGGCGCGCTCAGGCGCCAATGGGGATCGGGGTCCATGGGGACTGTCCTCCGTATCGAGGGGCTGCATAGGTGGGATTGAGAGCGAGAGAAGTCTTGCATCCATGCTTTCAGGAGGCCAGAGAGCAATCAGATAGACGTG
>JAQZAY010000035.1 GCA_029239415.1 Pseudomonas sp.
TGATGATCTCGACAACCTGCTTTGTAGTGCGGAAAACAATGACATAGTTGGGTCGAACTACGATTTCCCGGGTGCCAGGGTATCGACCTTTCTTATACAGCAACGGGTTCAGCAGCGTTCGGCTGGCCTTTTCCTCAAAAGCCTCATCCAATCGAATTGCCGCTTCGGGATTGTCTTTGGCGATATGGTCAGTAATCCGGATCCGGTCTTGAAGCGCCATTGCGCGCCATACCATGCGCATTACCGAGTCTTGGTTTTGAAGGCAGCGCGACGAGCAGCAAACAGCTTGCGAACCTCTTCGTCTTCGACAACGGGCGAGGTGTCATTCAGGCTCGCTTCTACTTGATCCCGAAACCAGGCTTCATAGGCAGCTGCTTCATGGGCGCGCTTGAGAGCCTGGGTACGGTCAGGGCGTTGGTAGGTCGTCAGCTGCCGGGGATCGTAGGCCGATGAATCCACCTCGAAACTGTCGATGCCCAAGTCCTGAAGGTAACTCACCAGGGTTTCGAGCTTTTTGAACAGCCTCACATCTCCGCTTCGCTGGGCAGTGAGGACATGCTCCTGGTTGGCTATGTTCACCTGGATGGCCCATCCCCCAGGCTGACCGACGATGTGCGCAGCAAGGATGTGCCCAGCTTGCGCGTGTCGGCTGAGATTGGCGTGGTCAAGATTTCGAGTAGGCACTGGAGCATGTCTCGGTGTCATGGGAAGCGGCCATCTTATGCAATCTATTATTGATTGCGACTATATGACTTCTGATAGTTCTGTGGGAAGCTTCCTTTTTCGTGTTCCAAAGCGCAAGAGCACCCCCATGATCGAACCTCCCGAGCGCCACCACTTCGTGCATTTTCACCCTATCCTCACGCGCCACCACGACAGCGACCTGAACGGCCTGGTGGCTGGGCCTGCCGTGCATGGTTTCTTCGATACGGCCATCCATGCCTACCTGCACCAGCAGGCAGGCCTGGACCTGCAGGAAGGCGTGGTGGTGGGCCTGGTGGTCAGTTCGTCGGCGGACTTCTTCGCCTTGCCGAGTTTTCCCGAGGTGCTGGAAGTGGGCTTGCGCGTGACGCGCCTGGCCGGGAGTTCGGTGGAGTATCAGGCTGCGCTGTTTCGTGCCGGCGACGAGGAGGCCTGCGCGGGGGGCAAGCTGGTGCAGGTATTCGTCGACCGGCAGACCGGATTGCCCGTTGCATTGCCCGAGGCCTTGCAGGCGGCGCTGGACCTTTTGCACGCATGAAAAAGGCCCTGTCCGGTCGGGCAGGGCCTTTTTTGATGCGCTAGCCGTCAGGTCTTAGCGGTGACGCCAGTTGCGCTTGTGCTTGCGATGCCCGTAGTGATGGCCACGATCACGGTAGTGGCGACGGTCATCGTAGCCGCGGCGGTCACTTCGCTCGTCGGCGTCAGCCTTGTTGCCCATGTAGTTGCCGAGCGCGCCGCCCGCGCCGCCGCCTGCGGCCGCGCCGATGTAGCTGCCGGTGGTGCCGCCGACGCTTCGGCCCAGCACGTTGCCGCCCGCGGCACCCAGCGCACCGCCGATGGCCGCCTCTCCACGCTGGCGCTTGTCGGCTCCGACCGCACTACCGGCCGCGCCACCCAGGCCCGCGCCAATGGCGCCGCCGGTGCTGCCGCCGATCTGCTGGCCGACCACCGAGCCGAGTACTCCACCCAGTGCGCCGCCAATACCGGCCTCGGTGGAGCCACCTGCCGAGGCAACGCCACTGAGCAGGCCAAGAGACAACAACAGAATCGAGGAGTACTTCTTCATCGAGAGAGCCTCATAGGGATGACGAGGCGATCCTGAGGCTGGATCGTTAGGCTGGCAACGAAATTCCGACGATTGGTAGAAGTTGTACACAATCTTGTAACTTACTGTTTTCACTATGAAACTTAATCGATTTTCGTGTGTCACAGATTACTTGCGAAAGCCCTGATCCTCACGGTCAGGGCTTTTTTCGTACCGCGGGACAACCGTCAGGCTCAGATGATCCGCCCCGTCTCGCGCGGTGCCTGCAGCTTGATCGCCACGAACTTGGATGTCGGCGTGTGGCTGCCTTCACCCACGCTGTCCAGCGGCACCAGCGGATTGACCTCCGGATAATAGGCCGCCGCCTGTCCGGCCGGGATGTCGAAGGCCAGCAGGGTGAAGCCTGTCACTCGACGCTCGCAACCGTCGCCCCACAGCGAAACGATATCGGCCTTCTGCCCGGGCTTGAAGCCCAGGCGGATGATGTCTGCCTCGTTGACGAACAACACGTCGCGCTGGCCCTTCACGCCGCGGTAGCGGTCGTCCAGGCCATAGATGGTGGTGTTGTACTGGTCGTGCGAGCGCATCGACTGCATGATCAGGTCCGGCTCCTGGCCGCTGGCGCGCACGCGCTCGTCGAGCAGGCTGCCGGGCAGCAGGTTGGCCTTGAAGTTGGCCCGGCCGGTGGCCGTTTTCCACTGGCGGGCACCTGCGCTGTTGCCCAGGTAGAAGCCACCGGGATGCTCCAGGCGCTTGTTGAAGTCGGTGAAGCCCGGGATGGTATCGGCGATCAGGTCGCGGATACGGTCGTAGTCGGCAACCAGCCAGTTCCAGTCCACCGGGGTGCTGCCCAGCGTCGCGGCGGCGATGCCTGCGACCACCGCCGGCTCCGAGCGCATCTGGCGCGACAGCGGCTGCAGCTGGCCGTTGGAGGCATGCACCATGCTGAAGGAATCTTCGACCGTCACGGCCTGCGGGCCTTCGCCCTGCTGGTCGATGTCGGTACGCCCAAGGCAAGGCAGGATCAGTGCCTGCTTGCCGTGGACCAGATGGCTGCGGTTGAGCTTGGTGCTGATCTGCACGGTCAGCTCGCAGTTGCGCAGGGCCTGGGCCGTGCGCGCGGTGTCCGGAGTGGCCTGGGCGAAGTTGCCGCCAAGGCCGATGAACACCTTGGCCCGGCCATCGAGCATGGCGTGGATGGCTTCCACGGTATTGTGGCCGTTGTGCCGCGGCACGCTGAAGCCGAAGCGCTTTTCGATCGCGTCGAGCAGGGCCACCGGCGGGCGCTCGTTGATGCCCATGGTGCGATCGCCCTGCACGTTGCTGTGGCCACGCACCGGGCACAGGCCGGCGCCGGGCACCCCAAGGTTGCCGCGCAGCAGCATGAGATTGGCGATCTCCTGGATGGTCGCCACCGAATGACGGTGCTGGGTGATGCCCATGGCCCAGCACATGATCACTTTCTCGGCCTTGCGGTACATGCGCGCGGCCTGTTCGATGTCGTCCAGCGGCAGGCCGGATTGCGCCTGTATCTGCTCCCAGGACGTGGCATCCACCACCGCGAGGTAGTCGTCGATGCCATGGCCATGCTGCTCGATGAAGGCATGGTCGAACACCGGGGGCTCACTGCGGGCCTGGGCGTCGCGCTCCCATTGCAAGAGGAACTTGGCCATGCCGCGCATCATCGCCATGTCGCCGCCCAATGCCGGACGGAAATAGGCGGTGTTGGTGGGGCGGTCGCCGTTGGTCAGCATTTCCAGCGCGTGCTGTGGGTGCTGGAAGCGTTCCAGGCCGCGTTCTTTCAAGGGGTTGACGCAGACCACCTGGGCTCCGCGCTTGACCGCGTCGCGCAGCGGGTCGAGCATCCGTGGGTGGTTTGTGCCTGGGTTCTGCCCCCAGACGAAGATCGCATCGGCATGCTCGAAGTCATCGAAGGTCACGGTGCCCTTGCCGACCCCGACGCTCTGGCCCAGGGCCACGCCGCTGGCCTCGTGGCACATGTTCGAGCAGTCCGGGAAGTTGTTGGTGCCATAGGCGCGCACGAACAGCTGGTAGAGGAAGGCCGCTTCGTTGCTGGCCCGGCCCGAGGTGTAGAACTCGGCCTGGTCCGGCGACTCCAGCGCCTTGAGGTGCTGGGCGATCAGCGCGAAGGCGCCATCCCAGTCGATCGGGCGATAGCGGTCGCTGGCCGCGTCATAGACCATCGGCTCGGTCAGGCGGCCCTGGTATTCGAGCCAGTAGTCGCTCTGCTCCAGCAACGCGGTGACGCTGTGGCGGGCGAAGAACGCGGCATCGACGCGGCGCTTGGTCGCTTCCCAGTTCACCGCCTTGGCGCCGTTCTCGCAGAACTTGACCATGCCGCTTTCGGGCGAGTCGCCCCACGCGCAGCCCGGGCAGTCGAAACCGCCGTTCTGGTTGGTCTTGAGCAGGGCGCGGATGTTCTTCAAGGCGTTGTCGCTGCCGACCCACGCCTTGGCCACGCTGCGCAGCGCGCCCCAGCCACCGGCGGGGCCGTCGTACGGTTTGTAGCGAGGGACGGGCTTCTGGTCGGCTTTATGATGCAGGCTCACGGTCTAGTCTCCGGCGCGGGGCTGAACACCCGCGGTGCGCTGTGCTTGGGCAAATGAATCAGGTTGAGGTTGTGCTGCCTGGCCCACTGCAAGGCCAGGCCGGTGGGCGCGGACAGGCTGACCAGGGTCTGGATGCCGGCGCGCAGGACTTTCTGGATCAGCTCGAGGCTGCAGCGGCTGGTCACGATCGCCACGCCACCGGCCAGGTTGATGCGTTGGCGCAGCAGGGCGCCGATCAGCTTGTCCAGGGCGTTGTGCCGGCCGATATCCTCGCGGCCCAGCAACAGCTGGCCCTGGTTGTCCATGAACACCGCTGCGTGCACTGCGCCGCAGTGCTGGCCCAGTGGCTGGAACGCATCCAGGCGCTGGCGCAGGCCGGCGAGCCAGTGCGCCGGCGGCAGCGGCGCGCCGGGCAGCACCTCAAGCTCGGGCAATGCCTGCTCCAGCGCCTCGACGCCGCACAGGCCGCAGCCGCTGGTGCCCGCCAGTTGCCGGCGCTGGTTTTTCAGGTGCCAGAAGGCCCGGCTGGAAATCTCCAGGTCTGCATACAGCGCAGCGCCTTCCCCGGAGAGCTTCACGTCATAGATCTCTGACGGTGCGCTGACCAAGCCGCTGCCCACGCTGAAGCCGACCACGAAATCCTCGAGGTCGGTGGGGCTGACCAGCATCACGGCCTGGTTCAGGCCGTTGTAGGCGATGGCCAGGGCGACTTCCTCGGCGAGCGGGGTCGGCGCCTGTTCGGCATCGGTCAACTGGGCGTAGCCGTAGATGTTGCTGGCGGCAGGCAAGGCAAAGGACAAGGGCGCCGCGCAGACCGGTGGCTTGCTGTTCATCAGGCGGATTACCGGCGGCTCTTCATCCCCTAAGCCTAGGCTTGTGCCGAAGGCGCGTCTAATCGCAAGGATCTATGCCCCGATAGACACCGTCGATGAGCCGTAGCCGGCGGTCTCGAGATCACAAGCCTGCCAGCAATTCCCGGTAGTCCTCCACCGCCTCGAACTCCTCGGTATCGCGCGGACCGCGCTTGCTGTCCGGTTGGCGCACCGCCAGCAAGTGCGCGACGCCATAGCGCCTGGCACTGCGCAGGATCGGCAAGGTGTCGTCGATGAACAGGCTGCGCGCCGGGTCGAAGCCGATGTCGGCCTGCAGGGCATCCCAGAACTGCGGGCTTTCCTTGGGAAAGCCATAGTCATGCGAGCTGATCAGCCGCTCGAAGTAGGGCGCGAGCTCGACCCTTTCGAGTTTCAGCGACAGGGAGTCGCGATGGGCATTGGTGATCATCACCACCCGCTTGCCCGCCTGGCGCAAGGCCGCGAGGAAGGGTGTGGCGTCCGGGCGCAGGGCGATCAGCCCGGCGAGCTCCTGCTTGAGCTCGCGCACCGGCAGTTTCAGCTCGCGGGTCCAGAAGTCCAGGCAGTACCAGTTCAGGGTACCGGCATTGCGTTCGAACAAGGGCTGCAGCTCGAGCTCGGCCATGGCCCGGCTGACGCCATGCAGCTGCGCATAGCGCTGGGGCAGGTGCTCCAGCCAGAACTGGTTGTCGTAGTGCAGGTCGAGGAGGGTACCGTCCATGTCGAGCAGGACGGTGTCGATGTCGGACCAGGCTAGCAGGGGCATATGAAATTCTCGAAGGCGTGGCAAGCCACGGTATAGTAACCCGTTCACGCCAAGGAGCCGCCCATGCGCCAGAAACCCACTGTACTTGCCCGCGAGATCGTCGCCAGCAGCCGTCTGTTTCGTGTCGAAGCCGTGCAACTGCGCTTCACCAACGGCACCGAGCGGACCTACGAGCGTCTGGTCGGTCGCGGCAACGGCTATGGTGCGGTGATGATCGTGGCCATGCTCGACGCCGAGCACGCGGTGCTCGTCGAGGAATACTGCGGCGGTACCGACGAGTACGAGCTGTCGCTGCCCAAGGGCCTGGTCGAGCCAGGCGAGGACGTGCTGGCAGCGGCCAACCGCGAGCTCAAGGAAGAAGCCGGCCTGGGCGCTCGCCAGCTCGAACACCTGACCGAGCTGTCGCTGTCGCCAGGCTACATGAGCCAGAAGATCCAGGTGGTGCTGGCCACCGACCTGTACGAGGAGCGTCTGGAGGGCGACGAGCCCGAGCCGATGCGGGTCGACAAGGTCAACCTGCGCGAGCTCTCGGCCCTGGCCCAGCATCCGCAGTTCACCGAGGGGCGGGCGCTGGCAGCGCTGTACCTGGTGCGCGACCTGCTCTCCCAGCGGGGGTTGTTCGCATGACCGACGAGCAGTTGCTGCGCCAGGCCGTCCTGCTTGCTCGCCAGGCGGGCGACGCCATCCTGCCGTTCTGGCGCGCCGATGTGGCGGTCACCGCCAAGGCCGACGATTCACCGGTGACGGCCGCCGACCTTGCGGCCCACCACGTCATCGTCCAGGGCCTGTATGACCTGGCGCCGCAGATCCCGGTGCTGTCCGAGGAAGACGCCGATATCGCCTTGGCCGAGCGCCAGGGCTGGCAGCGCTGGTGGCTGGTCGACCCGCTGGACGGCACCAAGGAGTTCATCGCCGGGAGCGAGGAGTTCACCGTCAACATCGCGCTGGTCGAGGCGGGCGAAGTGGTGTTTGGGGTGGTCGCCATGCCCACCAACGGCCGCTGCTATTTTGGTGGCCGGGCCCTGGGCAGCTGGCGCGAAGCGCTGGGCGAGCCGGCCGAGCCGATCCAGGTGCGGACCACACCCGCTGCCGGCAGCCACTTCACCGTGGTGGCCAGCCGTCGCCATTCAAGCCCGCGACAGGAAGCCCTGCTGGGCGACCTGGGCCGGGCGGTAGGCGCACTGGAGCGGGTCAATATCGGCAGTTCGCTGAAGTTCTGCCTGCTGGCCGAAGGCACCGCCGACTGCTATCCACGGCTGGCGCCCACTTCGCAATGGGACACGGCCGCTGCCCAGGGCGTGCTCGAAGGCGCGGGCGGCGAAGTCGTCACGCTCGACGGCCAGCCCCTGCGCTATCCGGCCGGCGAATCCTTGCTCAATCCCTTCTTCCTCGCCTTGCCGCGCGCCGCCGCCTGGCGCCAGGACCTGCTGGACCTGGCTTCAGCGATGTAGCACGTATTGCCCGCTGAAATTCACGGCGGGCTTGGAACTTCCCGCATTGAACACTTGGGTGTGCAGGGTCAGGCGAGCCCGGCCCCGACGCTGGTAGGTGGCGATGAAACGCTCCCAGGTCTTGTCCCCTGGCGGCGCGCACTCGGCGATCGCCGGGCCTGTCACGGGCAGGGGGTAGCTGATCTGCCCTTCCTGGATCACGATATGGCCATCATCGAGGTCCAGCTCGCGCAGGCGCAGGTGCAGCCAGCCCCAGCCAGCCAGCACTGCGGCGCAGTACAGGCTGCCACCGAACATCGTGCTCTTGTGGTTGACGTTGGCTTCCAGCGGCAGCCGCAGGCGCAAGCGCTGGTCTTGCCAGTCGAGCACCTCGACGCCCATCTCGCGGGTCAGCGGAATGTCGCCGTGAAGCACCGACTCGAGGTGGTGGCTGTCCGTATTCATGGGCGGTTGTCCTCCGGGTCATCGTGGTGGCTGCTGTCGGCAAAGCTCAGGCCGTGCTTGCGCAGCTTGTCGTGCAGGGTCTTGCGCGGTATGCCAAGGGCCTCGGCCAGGCTGCGCATCGAGCTGTGCGGTTGCGCCAGCTCGGCGGCGATCAGCGCACGCTCGAAGTGCTCGACCTGCTCGCTCAGGTTGCCGCTGCCGGGCGCCGCCGTGGTGTCCGGCGCTGCGCTTTCCTGCCCGTCCAGCGCCAGTTCAAGGCCCAGGGCGAAGCGCTCGGCGGCGTTCTGCAGTTCGCGCACGTTGCCCGGCCAGCCATGGCGCAGCAACAGCGCGCGCTGCGCCGGCTGCAGGCTGTGGGCCGACAGGCCGTGGCGCTGGCTGGCGGCATCGGCGAAATGCTGGAACAGCACCAGGACATCGTCGCCACGCTCGCGCAGCGGCGGAATGCGCAGCGGCGCTACGTTGAGCCGGTAATACAGGTCGGCGCGAAAGCGCCCTTGATCGGCGGCCTGGCGCAGGTCTTCCTTGGTCGCGGCGATGACGCGGATATCCAGTGGAATGAGCTGGTTGCCACCCAGGCGCTCTACCACCCGCTCTTGCAGCATGCGCAGCAGCTTGACCTGCACATCCAGGCTCATGCTTTCGATCTCGTCGAGGAACAGCGTGCCGCCATTGGCGAACTCGAACTTGCCGATGCGCCGCTTCTGCGCGCCGGTAAAGGCCCCTGGCTCATGGCCGAACAGCTCGCTCTCGACCACCGACTCGGCCAGGGCACCTGCGTTGATGGCCACGAACGGGCCGTCACGGCGGCTCGACAGGTCGTGCAGTGCACGCGCCACCACCTCCTTGCCCGCGCCCGTCTCGCCCAGTATCAGCACGTCGGCGCGGGTCCCGGCCAACGCGCCGATCTGCTCGCGCAAGCGCAGCATCGACGGCGACTGGCCGACCAGGCGGTCGCTCAATTCGTGGCGGTCGCTCAGGGCCAGGCGCAGGCTCCGGTTGTCCAGTACCAGGCGGCGCAGGGCCAGCCCGCGGCGCACGCTGTCGAGAAGGGCATCGCTGGGGAACGGCTTCTCGAGAAAATCATAGGCGCCAGCGCGCATCGCCTGCACCGCCAGCGGCACGTCGCCATGGCCGGTGATGAGCAGCACCGGCAGCTCGGGGTCGCGGCCGTGCAGCTGTTCGAGCAGTTGCAGGCCGTCGATGCCCGGCATGCGGATATCGCTGACGACCACGCCCGACCAGTCGGGCTCGATGCGTTCGGCCAGGCCCTGGGCGTCGCTCAGGGACATGACCTTGAGCCCGGCAAGGTCGAGGGTCTGGCTCAGGGCCTGGCGCAGGTGCGGGTCGTCGTCGACCAGGATGACCTGGACGCGGCTATCGATGTAGGGTTCGGTCATGCCGAAGGGTCCTCGGAAAATTGCAGGTTGGCGCCGGGCTTGGCCACGCGCAGCTGCAGGGTCAGCAGGGCGCCGCCTTCCGGGTGGTTGCCCAGCAGCAGCTCGCCGCCCAGCGCGCGCATCAGGCTTTCGCAGATGGCCAGGCCCAGGCCCAGGCCTTGGGTGCGCGTCTTGGTGGTGAAGAACGGCTCCTTGGCGCGTTCCATGGCCTGGCGCGTGAAGCCCGGGCCGTTGTCACGGATGTACAGGTAGACGACATCGTCGCGGCGCTCGGCACTGAGCCACAGCTTGCGCGGGTTGGCTTTCTCGGTCAGGGCATCGAGGGCGTTGGCCAGCAGGTTGCCCAATACCTGGCGCAGGCGTGTTTCCCCGGCCTGGACCCACAGGGTTGCATCCGGCAGGTCGCGCACCAGCTCCACCGCCATCGCCCGGCGGCGCTTGGCCAGCAGCGCCAGGGCATCGTCGAGCGCCGGTTGCAGGGCCACGCTCTCGGGCGCGTGGCGGTCGCGGCGGGCGAAGGCGCGCAGGTGGGCGATGATCGAGGCCATGCGCCCGGTCAGTTCGGCGATCAGCTTGAGGTTGCCGCGGGCATCCTCGGTGCGCTGGTGGTCGAGCAG
The DNA here is from genome assembly GCA_029239415.1 of Pseudomonas sp. The sequence continues at coordinate 9,847 of JAQZAY010000035.1, forward strand.
GATCTCGGCGTTCTCGGCGTAGCTGCGAATCGCCGCCAGTGGCTGGTTGAGCTCGTGGCTGATGCTCGCCGACATGGTGCCCAATACCGACAGCTTGCCGGCCTGGACCAGCTCGTCCTGGGCCTGTACCAGCTCCTGCTGGGCCTGCTCGCGCTCGAGCACTTCGTCGCGCAGCCGCTTGTTCAGGCCCTCGAGGGCCGCGGTCCGCTCGTTCACGCGCTTTTCCAGGTCCTGGCGGCCATGCGCTTCCAGGTCGATGCGGTCGATGTAGTGACGGCGGCGCTGCATCAGCAGGCCCAGCAGCAGCATCAGCACCAGCAAGGTCCCGGCGCCGATGGCCATGACCGTGCTCACCGAACGGTCAACCAGCATGCGTGGCGCCAGGATGCTGACCTGCCAGCCGGTTTCCTTGATCGCACGGGTCTGGGTCAGCCAGGCGTCGGGGTTGAGGTTGAGCGGCTTGGGCGCGGTGGTGGGGTAGGGCTGGATGGCGGTGATCGCCTCGCGCTCGGCATCGCTCAACGCGCGGGTTGCGCGAAAGCGCCAGTCGGGACGCGAGGTCAGCACCACCACGCCGTTCTGGTCGGTCAGCAGCAGTTGTTCCGGCGTACGCCCCCAGAGGGTCTCGGTGTGGTCCAGGTCGACCTTGACCACCAGCACGCCGAGCACTTTTTCGTTGTCGCGCACGGCCGCGGCAAAGAAGTAGCCACGCTTGGCCGAGGTGGTGCCTTGCCCGAAGAACCGTCCCAGGCGACCGTCCATGGCTTGGTTGAAATACGGGCGGAAAGCGAAGTTGCGGCCGATGAAGCTGTCGCGCTTGTCCCAGTTCGACGCCGCCAGGGTATTGCCGCTGACGTCCATCAGGTACATCACCTCGGCGCCGGTCTGGTCGACGATCTCCTTGAGCAGGCGGTTGGCGTTGGTCAGGCTTTCAAGGCGCAGCGGGTCGGCCAGCACGGCGCGCAGGGCCGGCAGTTCGCCCAGGATCCGTGGCAACGTCTCGTAGCGGTGCAGCGTCCCCAGCAGGTTGGCGACGTAGAGGTCCAGGGTCTGGCGGTTCTGCGAGGCGAGCTCGTCCTGGTAGTACTTTTCGGCCAGGTGATGCAGCGGCAAGAGCAGCGGCGCCAGGCACAGCACCACAAGGGCCAGGCTGCGCCAGCGGGGGCGTCGCGGGGGTGTAGAAGTCGAGATCATCGCCAGGTGCGCCAGAGGAGTCTGGCGCAATTATGCGCTAGTTGAGGCACTCGATCAGCGCCTGGCGCCAGTTCGGCTGGCTGACCTGCCATTCCAGGGCCAGGCGGGCGCAGTCCAGGCGCGAGTTGAGGGGGCGGCGCGCAGGGGTCGGGTACTGGCTGGTAGGGATCGGCAGCAGCTCGGCACAAGGCAGGCCGCGCGCCTCGAGGTGCTGGGCGATGGCCTGGGCGAAGCCGAACCATGAGGTATGGCCGCTGGCCGTGAGGTGGTAGAGCCCCCAGGCGCCTCGATGCCCGGCCTGCCAGCGCTCGATCAGGGCGCGGGTGCTCGAGGCGATGGTGTCGGCCCAGGTAGGTGCGCCGATCTGGTCGTCGACCACGCGCAGCTCGGGTTTCTCTTGCAGCAGGCGCTGCATCGTCAGCAGGAAGTTGCGCCCCTGCCGCGAATACACCCAGCTGGTGCGCAGGACCAAGTGCTCGCCACCCACCGCCGCGATCGCCTGTTCACCCTCGAGCTTGCTGCGTCCATAGACGCTCAGCGGGTTGGGCTCGTCAGCCTCGGTGTAAGGGCCATCCTTGGTTCCGTCGAAGACGTAGTCGGTGGAGTAGTGGATCAGCGGCGCGCCCAGTCGCGCGGCTTCCTCGGCAAGAATCCGCGGTGCCGTGGCATTGATGGCGAAGGCCGCGTCCGGTTCGCTTTCGGCAAGGTCCACCGCCGTGTGCGCCGCGGCGTTGATGATCAGGCCGGGACTCGCGCGACGGAGCTGCTCGCGAATTTGCCCGGGTTGCGCCAGGTCGAGCCGGTCCCGGCCCAGCACATGCACCTGGCCCAGGCCCGCGAGGTGCCGTTGCAGGGCCTGGGCGAGCTGCCCATCACGGCCGATGAGGAGGATATCCAGGCTCACGGAAACAGCTGCGCATCGCACAGCAACCTGCCCTCGCGGTCCTTGGTCGAGAGCAACGGCGGGCCCTGTAGCTGCCAGTCAATGGCAAGCTGCGGGTCATCCCAGCGAATGCAGCGCTCGGCGGCAGGGTTGTAGTACGCGGTGGTCTTGTAGAGGAAGTCGGCCGAGTCGCTCAGCACGACGAAACCGTGGGCAAAGCCTGGGGGTATCCACAGCTGGCGCTGGTTGTCGGCGCTGAGTCGTACCGCCACCCATTGGCCGAAGGTCGGCGAGCTGCGGCGGATATCCACCGACACGTCGAGCACCTGCCCCTGCGCGACCCGCACCAGCTTGCCCTGCGGATCGGCCAGCTGGTAATGCAGGCCGCGCAGCACGCCGCGTTGCGAGCGGGAGTGGTTGTCCTGTACGAAGGGTGCGGTGATGCCGGCGCGTGCCTGCAGCTCGCGGGCATTGTAGCTTTCGAGAAAGAACCCGCGGCTGTCACCGAAGACCTTGGGCTCGATGATCAGGACATCCGGGATGGCGGTAGCGATGACGTTCATGGGTATTCTTCTGCCAGGTCTTGCAGGTACTGGCCGTAGCCGGTCTTGTTCAAGGCATGCGCCTGGGCCAGCAACTGCTCGCGGCCGATCCAGCGCTTGTGGTAGGCGATTTCCTCGAGGCAGGCCACCTTCAGCCCCTGGCGGTGCTCGATGGTCTGCACGTACTGCGAGGCTTCTAGCAGGCTGTCGTGGGTGCCAGTGTCGAGCCAGGCGAAGCCGCGGCCGAAGCGCTCGACGCGAAGGTCGCCGCGGCGCAGGTAGGCGTTGGTGACATCGGTGATCTCCAGCTCGCCGCGGGACGAGGGCTTGATGCCCTTGGCGATCTCGATCACGTCGTTGTCATAGAAATACAGGCCGGTGACCGCATAGCTGGACTTGGGCGCGGCCGGTTTTTCCTCGATCGCCAGCGCCTGGCCGTGCGTGTCGAACTCGATCACGCCAAAGCGTTCCGGGTCCTTGACCCAGTAGCCGAACACCGTGGCGCCGGACGGCCGGCTGATAGCCCGCGACAACTGCTCGCTGAAGCCTTGGCCATGGAAGATGTTGTCGCCCAGGATCAGGCACACCGAGTCCTGGCCGATGAACGATTCACCGATCAGGAACGCTTGGGCCAGGCCATCGGGGGAGGGCTGCTCGGCATAGCTGAGCTCGATGCCGAACTGGCTGCCGTCGCCCAGCAGCTGCCGGTATTGCGGCAGGTCCTGGGGCGTTGAAATCAGCAGGATCTGGCGAATGCCCGCCAGCATCAGTACCGAGATCGGATAGTAGATCATCGGCTTGTCATAGACCGGCAGCAGTTGCTTGGATACCCCCAGGGTGATGGGGTGCAGGCGGGTGCCGGCGCCACCCGCCAGGACAATGCCCTTGGTCATGCAAGCAGGTCCTTGAAATCGCTGTTGCCCAGTCGCTCGCCCTGGTAGCTGCCGTCCTGCACATGGCGGCACCACTCGAGATTGTCCAGGTACCACTGCACGGTCTTGCGCAGGCCGCTGGCGAAGGTCTCGGCCGGTACCCAGCCCAGCTCGCGCTCGATCTTGCCGGCATCGATGGCGTAGCGCAGGTCGTGGCCAGGGCGGTCCTGGACGAAGCTGATCAGGTCGGCGTACCGGGCCACGCCCGCCGGGTGCCGGGGCGCCAGCTCCTCGAGCAGGGCGCAGATGCCGCGCACCACGTCGATGTTCTTCTGCTCGTTATGGCCGCCGATGTTGTAGGTTTCGCCGACCTTGCCTTCGCTCACCACCTTGAGCAGCGCGCGGGCGTGGTCGTCGACGAACAGCCAGTCGCGCACCTGCTCGCCGTTGCCGTACACCGGCAGCGGCTTGCCCGAGAGGGCGTTGAGGATCACCAGCGGGATGAGCTTTTCGGGGAAGTGGAACGGCCCGTAGTTGTTCGAGCAGTTGGTGATCAGCACCGGCAAGCCGTAGGTGCGCTGCCAGGCGCGGACCAGGTGGTCGGAGGCCGCCTTGCTTGCCGAGTAGGGCGAGCTGGGCGCGTAGGGCGTGGTCTCGCTGAACAGGTCGTCGACCCCGTGCAGGTCGCCGTACACCTCGTCGGTCGAGATGTGGTGGAAGCGAAACGCCTCGCGCCGCTCGATTGGCAACGTGCTCCACCAAGCCCGAGTGGCTTCGAGCAGGCTGTAGGTGCCGACGATGTTGGTCTGGATGAAGGCCGCCGGCCCATCGATCGAACGGTCGACATGCGATTCGGCCGCCAGGTGCATGATCGCCTCGGGCTGGAAACGTTCGAGCAGCGCGCTGACCAGGGGCTGGTCGGCAATGTCGCCCTGGACGAACTCGTAGCGGGTGTCCAGGGCAATGCCGCGCAATGACTCGAGGTTGCCCGCGTAGGTCAGCTTGTCGAGGTTCAGTACCTCGTGCTCGGTATTGCCGATCAGGTGGCGGATCAGCGCCGAACCGATGAAGCCGGCGCCGCCTGTGATGAGAACTCGCATGTGAGGATCGTCTCCGGGCAATGAATCGGCAAGTCTGGAGTGTCGGTGCGCCAATTATCACAGGTCAGGGCGACCGAAAGGCCCTTGCCTGTTGCTTTTTTTGTTCGCCTCTTGTGTATCGGTTGAAGCGGTGGCGATATAGGCGAAAAAACCGAGGCCGCTTTCCATGTCCCTGCGTACCCTGATCCAGCGTTCCAACCAGCCATGTCCAGCCTTGGGCGAAGCACAGGCCCGTGACCTGTTGCGTTCACGCTATGCCCTGGAGGGGACCTTGCAGCCGCTGGGCAGCCAGCAGGACCTGAACTTCAAGGTAGACAGTGCGCAAGGCCGCTTCGTGCTGAAGGTATGCCATGGCAGTTATGCACAGGTGGAGTTGGAGGCGCAGCATGCCGCGCTGGCGTACCTGCGTGAGCGCGGGGTGCCGGTGCCGGCCGTGCGCGCGAGCGTGGACGGGGCCTCGCTGCTGGCATTGGAGGTGGACGGCCAGCCCTTGCGGGCGCGCTTGCTCGACTATATCGACGGGCAGCCGCTGACGCGTCTCGAGCACCTGCCCACGCGGCTGATGGCCGGCCTGGGCACCCTGTGCGCACAGGTCGACCACGCGTTGGCCGATTTCGACCACCCTGGGCTGGAGCGTACCCTGCAGTGGGATCCCCGCCATGCAGCGGCATTGATCGACCACCTGCTCCCGGTCCTGGGTGATGATGTGCAGCGCGCGCGGGTTGCCGAGACGGCGCGCGTGGCCAGCGAGCGCCTGCAGTCTTGGGCCGATCGATTGCCGGTGCAGGCCGTGCACCTGGACATCACCGACGACAATACGGTCTGGGCGCGCGATGCCCAGCGCCAGTGGCAACTGCAAGGCGTCATCGATTTTGGCGACCTGCTGCGCACCTGGCGAATCGCCGACCTGGCGATGACCTGCGCGGCGCTGCTGCACCATGCCGAGGGTGACCCGCTGCGCATCATCGCGGCAGTCAGTGCCTACCATGCGGCCAACCCGCTGCATGAAGCCGAGCTGCACGCCCTCTGGCCGCTGGTACAGTTGCGCGCCGCGGTGCTGGTGCTGAGCAGCGAGCAGCAATTGAGCGTCGAGCCTGGCAACGCGTACATCCGCGACAACCTGGCCCACGAGTGGGCCATCTTCGAAATGACCCACAGCGTGCCATTCGGGCTGATGCAGGCGGCGATCCTGCAGGCCGGCGGGCGCGACTTGCCACCGCTGGAGCTGGCGCGGTGCGCGCCATTGCTGCCGGGGTTCAGCGGGCACGCGGTGCACCCGGTGGAGCTGGGCGTGCTCAGCGAGCATTTCGAGGCCGGCAACTGGGAGCAGCCCGGTGTCGACCAGTCGCTGCTGGCATTGCATTCCAGGGAGACGGGTGCCGCCTGCAGCCTGCATGGGCAGTTCCGACTCTCGCGGACCCGGGTCGACAGCCCTGAGGAGCCTGCCACCTGCGCGCTGGGCGTCGAAGTCCAGCTTGCCGGTGGCAGCGTGTTGCAGGCCCCCGAGGCAGGCACCTGGCATCGGACCGGAGACGGCCAGGGCTGCTTGCGCACAGCGCATTGGTCGTTGTGGCTCGAGGGCGTCGAGCAGGCGCCCGAGACCGGCCAAGTGCTGGCCAAGGGGCAGGTATTCGGACACACCGGCAGCTGGCTGAGCGTGCAACTGTGCCGGGAGCCCGGTGTGCAGCCAGCGTTTTTCGCCAGGCCATCCCAGGCCAGGGCATGGCTGTCGCTCTGCCCGTCGCCGCAGGCCTTGCTGGGCTTTGCCTGCGAAGCCGCGCCCTTGGACGACCCCCAGGATTTGCTCGCTCGCCGCGACGCCACCTTCGCCCGCTCGCAGAAGCACTACTTCGAGCAGCCGCCGCAGATCGAACGTGGCTGGCGCAATTACCTGATCGACATGCAGGGCCGGTCGTACCTGGACATGCTCAACAACGTCGCGGTGCTGGGCCATGGCCACCCGCGCATGGCCGCCGAGTCGGCGCGGCAGTGGTCGCGGGTCAACACCAATTCGCGCTTCCACTACGCGGCCATCGCCGAATTCTCCGAGCGTCTGCTCGCCTTGGCCCCCGAAGGCATGGACCGGGTGTATCTGGTCAACAGTGGCACCGAGGCCAACGACCTCGCCATTCGCCTGGCCTGGGCCCATAGCGGTGGGCGTGACCTGCTCAGCGTGCTGGAGGCCTATCACGGCTGGTCGGTGGCCACCGATGCCATCTCCACCTCCATCGCCGACAACCCCCAGGCCCTGGAAACCCGGCCCGACTGGGTCCGCCCCGTGATGGCGCCCAACACCTACCGCGGTCGTTACCGAGGCGCTGGGAGCACGGCCGACTACCTGCGCGATGTCGATGCCAAGCTTGCCGACCTGGATGCCCGCGGGCGCCAGCTTGCCGGCTTCATCTGCGAGCCGGTGTATGGCAACGCCGGCGGCATCGCCCTGCCGCCAGGCTACCTGCGCGAGACCTACGCCAAGGTCCGCAGCCGTGGCGGGGTATGCATCGCCGACGAAGTACAGGTCGGCTATGGCCGCTTGGGCGAGTACTTCTGGGGCTTCGAGGAACAGGGCGTGGTGCCCGACATCATTACCATGGCCAAGGGCATGGGCAACGGGCAGCCCCTGGGGGCGGTGATCACCCGTCGGGAAATCGCCGAGGCCCTGGAAGCCCAGGGCTACTTCTTCTCATCGGCCGGCGGCAGCCCGGTCAGTTGCCGCATCGGCATGGCGGTGCTGGACGTGATGCACGAGGAAGGCCTGTGGCAGAACGCCCGTGAGGTCGGCAGCTACTTCAAGGCACGCCTGCAAGCACTGGTCGATAGACATCCGCTTGCCGGGGCCGCGCACGGTTCGGGCTTCTACCTGGGGCTGGAACTGGTACGTGATCGCCAGACCCTGGCACCGGCCACCGAGGAGACGATGCTGCTCTGTGATCGGCTCCGCGAGCTTGGCATCTTCATGCAGCCTACCGGGGACCACTTGAACATCCTGAAGATCAAGCCGCCCATGTGCACCACCCGCGCCAGCGTGGATTACTTCGTCGACAGTATCGACCGGATCCTGTCTGAAGACTTGTAGATCGCTGCCTAGATGGATTGCTATCGGCTTTTATCGCTTTTGTTGTCAAATAATTTTGGTATCAAGCTTCAAAAGCCGATAATTATCGGATATAAATCGGCTTGGCGAGACAGCGAGCGGCGTGCTGGTGCACACTTTCGACCTGGACACGCTCAAATCCTGATCGCTCACCGACCAGGCGCAGGCATGATCCCGCGCCCGGCACTGGCAAAGGTTGAATCATGAAGACCCTGAAAACGACTCCGCGCGCCGACGGTTTCCACATGCCCGCCGAGTGGGCCCCGCAAACGCAGGTATGGATGGTCTGGCCCGAGCGCCCGGACAACTGGCGCCTGGGCGGCAAGCCTGCGCAGGCCGCGCACATTACCCTGGCCAAGGCCATCGCCCGTTTCGAGCCGGTCACCGTGGGCGTCTCCGCAGCCCAGTACGAGAACGCTCGTAGCCGCCTCGACCTGCCCAATATCCGCGTGGTCGAGTTAGGCAACGATGATGCCTGGGTGCGCGACACCGGCCCGACCTTCGTGATCAACGACAGCGGCGAGGTTCGTGGCGTCAACTGGGGCTTCAACGCCTGGGGCGGTTTCAATGGCGGCCTGTACGCCCCGTGGAACCGCGACGAACAGCTCGGTGGCAAGGTGCTGGAAATGGAGCGCCTGCAGCGCTACCAGACCGAAGGCTTCGTGCTCGAGGGTGGCTCGATCCACGTGGATGGCGAAGGCACGCTGATCACCACCGAGGAGTGCTTGCTCAATCCCAACCGCAACCCGCACCTGGATCGCGAGCAGATCGAGCAGGTGTTGCGTGACCACCTGGCGGTGGACCAGATCATCTGGCTACCCGATGGGCTGTACAACGACGAAACCGATGGCCATGTCGACAACTTCTGCTGTTACGTGCGCCCGGGCGAAGTGTTACTGGCCTGGACAGATGATCCGCAAGACCCCAACTACGCCCGCTGCCACGCTGCCCTGGAAGTGCTGCAGAACAGTCGCGATGCCAAGGGACGCGAGTTCGTCGTGCACAAGATGCCGATCCCTGGCCCGCTGTACGCGACCGAAGAAGAGTGTGCCGGTGTCGATCAGGTCGACGGCAGCCAGGAGCGCAACCCATCGGTGCGCCTGGCTGGCTCCTACGTCAACTTCCTCATCGTCAACGGCGGGATCATCGCCCCAAGCTTCGATGATCCCGCAGATGCCCGGGCCAGAGCGATCCTGGCCGACATCTTCCCGGATCACGAGATCGTGATGATCCCTGGCCGGGAATTGCTGCTGGGGGGTGGCAACATCCACTGCCTGACCCAGCAGCAGCCCGCGCCGGTCAAGCGCTGACCTTCCCGATGTAGACAAGGC
>JAQZAY010000036.1 GCA_029239415.1 Pseudomonas sp.
TGAACAGGATTGCGTCGATGGGCGGCCCGAGCGGCTGCTCAATCTCGCCTTGGGAACAGGCGTGGCACAGGACGAAGGCTGGCGCCGGCGCAAGGACGGTACGCAGTTCTGGGCGCTGGCGGCGATGGACGTGATCCATGACGAGCACGGCCAGGTGATCGGCCTGGCCAAGGTCACCCGCGATATCACTGACCGGCGCGACTCGGCCTTGCAGCTCGATGCCATGCGTGCACAGCTGTTCCAGGCGCAGAAGCTCGAAGCGCTGGGGCAGTTGACCGGCGGCCTGGCCCACGACTTCAACAACCTGCTGACCATCATTCTTGGCTCGGCAAGGTTGGCGCGCAACAGTCGCGACCCCAAGCGCATCGAGCGTCTGCTCGAGCATATCCTCGATGCCGGGCAGCGCGGCTCCGAGCTTACCAGCCAGCTGCTCAGCTTTGCCCGGCACAAGGACCTCAGCGTCGCCCGTATCGAGGTGCCAGAGCTGTTCGATTCCACGCGTGGGCTCGTGTCGCATGCCCTGCCAGCCAACGTGGAGCTTCACGAAGAACTCGCCCTTGGGCTTCCAGCCATCAAGGCCGATGCTGGCCAACTGCAGATGGTGCTGCTCAACCTCATCTTCAACGCCCGCGACGCGATCGACGAAGAGGGGGTCATCACGCTACAGGTCAATGCCACCGAGCTGCACGGCCAAGTAGACAACTTGCATGGGCACTTCGTGAGGATCGACGTGCGCGACACCGGGCATGGCATACCTGCCGATGTACTGCCGCGTATCTTCGAGCCGTTTTTCACCACCAAACCGTTTGGCAAGGGCACGGGGCTTGGCCTGAGCCAGGTATATGGGTTTGCCAAGCAAAGCGATGGGGCGATTGCCGTGACCAGCGAGGTAGGCGTGGGGACGTGCATGAGTCTCTACCTGCCGGTCTGGCAAGCGCACGATGACACACTGAACAGGACCGGTGACTGACAATGGTCGAATCGCTCAAGCGTCTTGCCACGGGTATCACAGGGCTTGACCACCTGCTCAAGGGCGGGCTGGTGGCCGGGTCTTCCTATGTCATCCAGGGTCATCCCGGCTCGGGGAAAACCATCCTGGCCAACCAGCTGGCCTGCAACCATGTCAGGCAACAGGGACGGGTAGTGGTCGCGACCTTGCTGAGCGAGTCCCACGAGCGGCTGTTCCAGTACCTCTCGACCCTGGAATTCTTCGACCCGAGCATGGTCGGCAACCAGATTCAGTTCCTCAGCGCCTTGGCCACGCTGGAGGAGGGCGGCCTGGGCGAAGTGGTCAAGATCCTGCGCAAGGAAATCGCCCGCCAGCAGGCCAGCCTGCTGATCGTCGACGGCTTGCTCAACGCCCGGTCGCAGGCCGGCACCTCGATCGATACCAAGAAATTCATTTCCGAGCTGCAGGGGCATGCAGCCTTTGCAGGCTGCACCGTGCTGCTGCTGACCAATGCGCGGCTGGACGAGGCCAGCCCCGAGCACACCATGGTCGATGGAGTGATCGAGCTGGGCGAGCAGCTGTTCGGCAGCCGCGCGGTGCGCCAGATCCAGTTGCGCAAGACCCGCGGCAGCGATGCGCTGGCAGGCGTGCATGAATTCGAGATCGGCCAGGCCGGGGTGCAGGTCTATCCACGCCTGGAGTCACTCTACAGCCAGCCCAGCCACCCTGGCACCGACTGGGTGACCCGCATCACCAGCGGCACCGAGTCGCTCGACCGGGTGATCGGCGGTGGCCTGCCCAAAGGCGCCATCACGCTGGTGATGGGACCCTCTGGCATTGGCAAGACGTCCTTGGGCCTGAGCTTCCTTGCGGCTTCTACTGCGGCCGAGCCTGGCCTGCACTTCGGTTTCTACGAGACTCCCGAGCGCCTGCGCCTGAAGGCAGATGCGCTAGGCCACGATTTCAAGGCGCTCGAGCGCAAGGGCGTGCTGCACCTGTGCTGGCAACCGACCACCAAGGGGCTGCTGGACCAGCTCGGGGCACGCTTGCTGGACATCGTCCAGGCCCAGGGCATCAAGCGCGTGCTGCTCGACAGCCTGGGCGCCTTCAATCGTGTGACCAACAATCCGGCGCGCTTGAATGAGTTCCTGTGCGCGTTGACCGGTGAACTCCGGGCCCGCGGCGTCACTGTGATCATGACCTGGGAGATGCGTGACATCTTTGGCTCGGAGATCAATGCCCCCGCGTCAGATCTCTCCAGCATCGTCGACAACCTGCTGCTCATGCGCTTTGTCGAACACGAGGCCCGGCTCAAGCGCATGCTGTCCGTCCTCAAGGTTCGAGACAGCGATTTCAATCCGGAACTGCACGAGTTCCTCATCAGTCACAAAGGCATTACGCTGCACCAGAGTTTCGCGGGCGTCAGCGGCGTTCTCTCGGGTACACCCGTGCCCTCGAGCGAAGACTGATGATGGGCTGTGGGCCATGAACACCATCCTGATCGTCGATGACGAGTACCTGATCGCCGATATCCTGGGCTTTGCGCTAGAGGACGCAGGCTTCTTGGTCGAAAAGGCCAGCAACGGACGCAAGGCCCTGGACGCCCTGCGGACCAAGCAGGTGGAACTGGTGATTACCGACTACATGATGCCGGTGCTCAATGGCGAAGAACTGGTGCGGGCCATCCGCGAAGAGTTGCAGCTGATCGATCTGCCGGTGATTCTCATGAGCGGCGCCCAGGCCAGCCACGGGCGTATAGGTCCACAGTTGTTCGCGGCAGTGTTCGACAAGCCGTTCGACATGGACAGGATGATCACCAAGGTGCGCGAATTGCTCGACACCTGAGCTGGAAACAAGACCCCGCATGGGCGGGCAATCGGATCAAGCGCATCCGTGCGGCTTGAGGCAGCAGAGATCAGTGTTGATCGTCTGCCTTTTCCGGCGCGGGGTTGCCTGCCTGGATACGCTTGAAGATCTCTTCGCGATGGACCTGCACGTCCTTTGGCGCATCGATGCCGATTCTCACTTGCATCCCTTTAACGCCCAAGATGGTGACTTTGATGTCATCGTCGATGACGATGCTTTCGCCAACCTTACGGGTGAGTATCAGCATGTAATTCTCCTTGGTGGTGTAGAGGGTCGCGCAGTAGTCTTGCCACGCGACTGGGAGCGGGGCCACTTGGCCTGTCCCTCTTCCTTATCATTAAAGACGCTTTCGGCGGATATTAATTCCCCGCAGGCAAATTCTGTTGCCTGTCTTTAGGTGCAGGAGCTGACAGCAAACATGGATTTTGCTGTCAGCGGAGGTGCTCTGGTGGCAAGGATAGGGGGCTTCGCTGCAGATGGGAAATTTCTCTGCATGATGGAGGGCATAGACGCTCTCAATCGGCGGCAACTGCCGCTTGCAGGTTTTGCAGAAACTTCATCAGGGCCACTTCCTCGGGTTCCAATCCCTTGCGCGGACGTGTGCGGGGCAAGGACGCAAGCTGTCCCAGGGTGAAGTGCTCCAGCACCGCCGGGTGGATGTAGCAACGCCTGCAGACGGCAGGCGTATTACCCAGCCGCGCGGCCACTTCGCGCACTGTCGTCGCGACTTGCCGCTTGGCTTCGGTCTCGGGCTCCCAGGTCAGCGGGCGTAGCAGGTGCAGCGCCAGGGCGCTGCCCGCCCAGGTGCGGTAGTCCTTGGCGGTGAAGTCGGCGCCGGTGAGGCTTTGCAAATACAGGTTGATGTCGCTAGAGCCGATGCTATGCCGTTGGCCATGCTCGTCCAGATACTGGAACAGTTCCTGTCCTGGCAGGTCGAGGCAGCGCTTGATGATCCCGGCCAGCCTGCGGTCGCGCAAGGTGACGTGATGCTCCACGCCGCGCTTGCCGCGGAAGTTGAAGCGGATGGTGCTGCCCTTGACCTCGACATGGCGGTTGCGCAACGTGGTCAGTCCGTAGGACTTGTTGTCGCGCAGGTAGCGGCGGTTGCCGATCCGGATCAGGGTATGGTCGAGCAGGCTGACGACCAGCGCCATGACCTTTTCGCGGTCCAGCCCCGGCCTCGACAGGTGGGTGTCGACTTGCTGGCGCAGCTTGGGCAGGACCTGGGCGAAGGCCAGCATGCGTCCGTACTTGTGCTCGTCGCGGTGCTCGCGCCACTGCACGTGGTAGCGGTACTGCTTGCGCCCGCGTGCATCGCGGCCGGTGGCTTGCAGGTGACCCTGGGGGTCGCTGCAGATCCACACATCGGTGTAGGCCGGCGGGATCACCAGGGCGGCGATGCGGGCCAGCGTGTCCTTGTCGGTGACGCGCTCGCCGTTGGCGTCGTGATAGATGAAGCGTCCGCGCCAGAGGCGCCGGGTCAGCCCCGGTTGGGTGTCGTCCACATAATGCAGGGTCTGGGGCAGAGGGCATTCGAGCATGGGCGTGATCCATTGACGATGATTCTACTCAATGGACCGCGGCGCTTGGTCACGGTGCCGGATTTCAACCGAGCAGCGCCACCGACTTGATCTGCGCCCACAGCGCCTGTCCTGGGTGGAGCCCGAGCTGGTCGGCGGAGTAGCGGGTGATGCGGGCCAGCAGCAGGTTGCCGGCGACCTCTAGGCTGACCAGCACATGGGCGGCATTGTCGGCAGGCCGGAATGCGCGGACATGCACCGGCAGGCGGTTGAGAATGCTCGATGCACAGTCCTCGGTCAGGCTCAGGCTCACATCGCGGGCCTGCACCTTGACTCGCCGAAGCGTACCGCTGGCCTGCGCAGGATGCGCGATACGCAGCAGCGGGCCATTGCCCGGCAGCTGCAGGTCGAGCAGCTGATAGTGCGGATCATGGCCGCGTACCTGCCCCTCGAGCACTACCCCGGCTTCTTCGTCCTGGGCAAGCGGCAGGTCGAGCCGCGCCAGTGTTTCGCCGACAGGGCCGCTGGCCTGGACCTTGCCCTGTTCCAGCAGCACCAGGTGATCGGCCAGGCGCGCGACCTCGTCCTGGGCGTGGCTGACATAGATGAGCGGGATCTGCAGCTCATCATGCAGGCGCTCGAGGTACGGCAATATCTCGCGCTTGCGCGGCCCGTCCAGGGCCGCCAGCGGCTCGTCCATCAGCAGCAGGCGCGGACTGCTCAACAGCGCCCGGGCGATGCCCACCCGCTGCGCTTCCCCGCCAGACAGCGTGGCGGGCTTGCGCCCCAGCAAGTGGTCGATGCCCAGCAGCTGGCATGCGTGGTCGAGGCTGATCGTGCGCTCGCCGGGCGCGATGCGGCGCCAGCCGAACTCCAGGTTGCCGCGCACCGTCATGTGCATGAACAGGCTCGGCTCCTGGAACACATAGCCTACCGCACGCTTGTGCGGGGGCCGGGCATAACCGCGCTCGGAATCGTCCCACACCTCCCCGTTGACTTCGATGTAGGCGCGGGACGCCTGTTCGAGCCCCGCCAGGCAGCGCAGGCATGAAGTCTTGCCCGAGCCCGAGTGACCGAACAGGGCGCTGATGCCGCGACCTGGCAGCTGCAGGTCGACATCCAGGATAAAGTCGTCGCGGGCAAGAGCCAGCCGGGCAATGATCGAATGGCCCATGTCAGCTCCAGCCGGCCTTGGCGCGACGACCGCCATAGAGCACCAGCAGCACCAGGAAGGAGAACACCAGCATGACGCCGGCCAGCCAGTGCGCTTGCGGATAAGCCATGGCCTCGACGTGATCGAAGATCTGCACCGAGACCACTCGGGTCTTGTCCGGGATATTGCCGCCGATCATCAGCACCACCCCGAACTCGCCTACCGTATGGGCAAAGCCTAGGATGCTGGCGGTCACGAATCCCGGTCGCGCCATCGGCAATACCACGTGCACGAAAGTGTCCCACGGGCTTGCGCGCAGGGTGGCGGCCACTTCCAGAGGGCGCTCGCCGATCGCGGCGAAGGCGTTTTGCAACGGCTGCACCACGAACGGCATCGAGTACACCACCGAGCCGATCACCAGGCCGGTGAAGCTGAACACTACGCTGCCCAGGCCCAGGGCCTGGGTCAGCTGGCCGATCCAGCCATGAGGGCCAAGGGCGATCAGCAGGTAGAAACCGATGACCGTCGGCGGGAGCACCAGGGGTAGCGCCAGCACCGCGCCGATCGGCCCACGCCACCATGAGCGGGTGCGCGCCAGCCACCAGGCGATAGGCGTACCCACCAGCAGCAGTATCAGCGTGGTCAGGCTGGCCAGCTCGAGCGTCAGCCAGATCGCGCCCAGGTCGCTGGCATCAAGCGGCATCAGATGTCGTAGCCAAAGGACTTGATCACCTTGGCGGCCTTGGGCCCCTTCAGGTAGTCCACCAGTGCCCGGGCGGCCGGGTTGTCCTTGTCTTTTTCAAGGATCACCGCGTCCTGGCGGATCGGTTCGTGCAGCTGGGCCGGGACGATCCAGGCCGAACCGCTTTGTACCTTGCCATCCTTGTAGATCTGCGACAGGGCGACGAAGCCTAGCTCGGCATTGCCGGTGGAGACGAACTGGTAGGCCTGGGTGATGTTCTGGCCCTCGACCAGCTTGCCCCTGGTCGCTTCGGTCAGCTTGAGCGTGTCCAGTACCTGGGTGGCGGCCTGGCCATAGGGCGCGGTCTTGGGATTGGCGATGGACAGGTGCCGGTAGGTGCCTTGCTTGAGCACCTCGCCCTTGTCGTCCACGAAGTCGTCCTTGGCCGACCACAGTGCCAGGGTGCCGATGGCATAGGTGAAGCGCGAGCCGGGCACCGTCCGGTGCTCGGCTTCGAGCTTGGCCGGAGTGCTGTCGTCGGCGGCCAGGAACACCTCGAACGGCGCGCCGTTGTCGATCTGCGCGTAGAACTGGCCGGTGGCGCCAAAGGCGGCTACCAGTTTATGGCCGGTGTCCTTCTCGAAGTCCTTGGCCAAGGCCTGGATGGGGGCTGTGAAGTTGGCGGCGACTGCCACCTGGACTTCATCGGCCCAGGCGGTGTTCAGGGTCAACAGGGACGCCAAGGCCAAGGGGTAGAGGCAGGTACGCATGAAGACGGCTCCAGGTGCGGGGTATCGTTATAGAGTTGACTATATAGCGATAGACCGTGCAACGGAACCAGTGTCCAGGCTGTTCCTGCTACGCGTGGCTAGCGAACGAGCATGTCGAGGGCGCGCTGCGCCATCATGCGTGTCAGCTCGCCTGCATCCATGGCCAGGCCAAGCCGCAATCCCTGGCCCGCCCACAGGTTGCTGAAATCGCTCGACTGCTCAGGCTCGCTGATCGCCCGCAGCGGCATCAGCGCGCCTCCGGCCAAGGGGAAGCGCGGCGCCAGCGCGCTCACCGGTCCCAGTTCGCGCATGATGCGGTTGTTGATGCCGCGTGCCAGGCGCCCGGTGAACAGGTTGGTCAGCGCAGTCTGGCTGGCCGGTGCGCTGTCCAGGGCGCGTCGATGCGCGGGCGACACCTTGGCCTGAGGGCTGAACAGGTAGGCCGTGCCGACCTGTACCGCCGAGGCGCCCAGGGCGAGCGCTGCCACCAGGCCGCGATGATCGCCAATGCCACCGGCGGCAATTACCGGCACCTTCACGGCATCGGCTACCTGCGGTACCAATGCGAAGGTACCGATCTGGCTGTGGACGCTGTCGGTCAGGAACATGCCGCGATGCCCGCCGGCTTCATAGCCCATGGCAATGATCGCGTCGCAACCGTGGGCTTCGAGCCACACGGCTTCCTCCACGGTGGTGGCGCTGGAGAGCACCTTGGCGCCGCTGGCCTTGACCCGCTGCAGCAGGGCAGACTCGGGCAGGCCGAAATGAAAGCTCACGACCTCGGGGCGCACCGCCTCGACCAACCGGCAGCCGTGCTCGTCGAACGGTGCGCGGTTGGACACCGGCGTCGGCGCGGCAAAGTCCGCGCCTAGTTCGTCGTAGTAAGGCTTGAGTGCCTGCTTCCAGCGCGCGTCACCCTCGGCGTCCGGTGCGGGTGGCGCGTGGCAGAAGAAGTTGAGGTTGAGCGGCCCGTGGCAGGCCGCCCGAAACGCGTCGATCTCGGCGCGCACCTGTTCGAGCGTCAGCATGGCGCAGGGCAGGGCGCCCAGCCCACCGGCATTGCCCACGGCGATCGCCATGGACGAACTGCTCGCCCCGGCCATGGGCGCCTGGAGAATGGGCACCTCGATACCCAGGAGGTCGAGAATGCGGCGATCGGGCCAGGTGCTCATGACGGGCTTCCTCGTGAGGTGGTTACAAGGCCTTGCTGACGTGGATATCGGTGATGCTGGCGGTGTCATCGCCATGGATCTTGCGCAACGCCTCCAAGGCTTGCTCGACGCTGGCGTCGGGCATCAGTGCGAAGTCCCAGCGGCGTTCGCCGTCGAGCTTGTACTTGATCACATACTTGATGGTCTGGGTCATGACGACTTATCTCAGTTTCGATGACGAGCGACGAATGATCTTGATCTTGTGCTTGAACGTCGGCTTGGTGACCGCCGACAGGGCACGCGGGCCCACGGTGTCGATGGTGATGTTCCAGAAGCCGGTGCTGGGCACGGTGATCTTCGCCGGAAAATCGACGAACGCACCGCCATGGTAGGTGTGGCGGCCGCCATTCTTGAAGCTTCGGAAGTTGGCGTCGTTCATCAGGCGAATGTTGCAGCGCTGGGTGCACTCGATGACGACGATATCGTCCTCGTTGAGGTGCTCGCGCTGGTGTACGAATTTCATGGGGCGCTCCGCAAGGGAAATATTCAGCAAACGCAAAAGATACCACGATGTCGGGGTACACTGCCGCGCTCGGTATCAGGCCAGGGATAAATCTGCCAATCGAGGGAGCAAATCGGTCCGGTTAGGGTCAAAAAATTTCTTTATGACGCAGGGGCATTCGAATGAAGTGGGTCGTGGCAGCGGCGGCAGTGGCATTGGGTGGGTGTGTCAGCGTGTCCGAGCTCGAGCGCTCGCACGAAACGATGGACGTGATGTCTGGCAAGTCGCCGCGCGAGTACGCGGACTGCGTCAAGCAGAACCTTGCCAAGACACGCGATACGCTTGACGAAGAGGTCCGCGGCGACGGTCTGCGTCTGATCGTCCCGCAAAAGTTGGGAGCGGGTCCCGCTGCGTTGGTGGATATCGACAAGCGCGGCAGTGGCAGCAGCATCAAGGTGTTCGAGCGGCTCAACAACTTCCCGTTGCGCCTGGGTGATGTGCGTACCGCAGCAACCCAGTGCATCTCCGGTTCTTGATCCAGCTCAGCAAGTGAGCAGTTAGCAGGCTCTTTGCCATTTCCTTGGCCTGCCCGGCGTTGTTTCGGGCAGGTGATAGCCCTACTCTGCGTGGGGTAATAGTTCAAGCCTGAGCTTATGACAAGGAAATGGAGTCCCGTGATGACCCTTCTTAGCCGCTTGCTGGTCAGCAGCCTGCTGACGGTCGCCTGGCTGACGGTGCATGCCGCCGATGGCCAGACCCTCTACAACCAGGGCGGGCAGGATCCCGCCGCCATGGCTTGCCTGGGCTGTCATGGTCCTGACGCTCGGGGCATCGCCGCCGCGGGCTTTCCCCGCTTGGCTGGCTTGCCGGCGGGTTATCTGAGCAAGCAGCTGGACGACTTTCGCAAGGGCAGCCGCAAGCATCCCGTCATGGAGCCGCTGGCCAAGGCGCTGAGCGATGCGGAAATCAAGGCCGTCAGTGCCATGCTGGCTGCAATGGCGGTCGATCCCGCCCCCGCGCTGCGCCGACGGCAGATGAGCCTCGACCCCATCGAGAAGATGGCCCTCTACGGCGACTGGAGCAGGCAGATCCCAGGCTGCGTGCAGTGCCACGGCCCAGGTGGCGGTGGGGTAGGCGAACATTTCCCACCCTTGGCTGGCCAGCCCGCTGCTTACCTGGCCGCGCAACTCGATGGCTGGCGCGACGGCAGCCGCAACAACGACCCGGACCAGATGATGGTTGCCGTTGCCAAGGCCATGACCGATGCCGAGGTCAAGGCGCTCGCCGACTACTTCGCCAACCTGGGCAGCCTGGAGGTCACCCCATGAAGCGCTCGATGTTCCTGCTCGGGTGGATCGCGCTGGGCGCGCAGGCCGCGCCTATCGCCATGGAGGACCAGTCTCAGCTCAAGGTCCCTGGCAGCCAGGCAGCCCCCGTTTTCATGCCGCCGGCCGAAAGCGAGCTGCCCGACAATGCGTTCGGCCACAGGGTGCGCGAAGGGCATGCGCTGTTCGTCGACACCCGCCGGCTGATGCCCGGGGCGGTGGGCAATGGCATGAACTGCAGCAACTGCCACCTCGACCAGGGCCGCATGGCCCATTCGGCCCCGCTGTGGGGCGCCTACCCGATGTATCCGGCCTACCGCAGGAAAAATGACAAGGTCAACACCTTCGCCGAGCGTATCCAGGGATGCTTCCAGTTCAGCATGAACGGCACCCCGCCCGCCGCCGACAGTCCGCAGATGACCGCCCTTGCCGTGTATGCCTACTGGCTGGCGAGCACGGCACCGATCGGCGTGGAAACGTCGGGGCGAGGCTATCCTGAAGTGCCGCAGCCAGCGGGCGGCTTCGACTTCAAGCGCGGGCAGCAGGTCTACCAGGCGCATTGCGCCATCTGCCATGGCGAGCAGGGTGAAGGGCAGCAAGTGGCGGGGGACTATGTGATGCCGCCGCTGTGGGGCAAGGACTCCTATAACTGGGGCGCGGGCATGCATCGGGTCAATACCGCGGCGTCGTTCATCAAGCACAACATGCCCCTGGGCAAGCCCGGCAGCCTCAGCGATCAGCAGGCGTGGGACGTGGCCGCCTGGATCAACCGTCACGAACGTCCCCAGGACCCCCGCCTGGTAGAGGGTTCGGTGGAGAAGACACGAGTGAAGTTTCACGCCGATGACGGCGTGAACCTGTATGGACAGAGAGTGGACGGCGTGCTGATCGGGGTAGGGACGGACGACAGCTGATCGACGACGAAAACTCTTTATGTGGCGAAACTTTACGAACCTTTGGAACTATCTACACTGGGGTATCTCTATCAAGGCATTGTTCTGCTCCAGGCGGGGCATTGTAAGGCGCCCACCGCCTGATTAGACTGCGCCGAATCTCGTAGGCAAGCCCCTAGTTAAGGACGTATATGATCAAGAAATGCTTGTTCCCGGCCGCCGGTTACGGCACCCGCTTCCTGCCCGCTACCAAGGCAATGCCCAAGGAAATGCTGCCGGTGGTCAACAAGCCACTGATCCAGTATGGCGTTGAAGAAGCACTGGACGCTGGCCTGAGCGAGATCTCCATCGTGACCGGTCGCGGCAAGCGCGCCCTGGAAGACCACTTCGACATCAGCTACGAGCTCGAAACCCAGATCAAGGGCACCGACAAGGAAAAGTACCTGGTCGGTATCCGTCGCCTGCTCGACGAGTGCTCGTTCTCCTACACCCGCCAGACCGAAATGAAAGGCCTGGGCCACGCGATCCTGACCGGTCGCCCACTGATCGGCGACGAGCCGTTCGCGGTGGTGCTGGCGGACGACCTGTGCGTCAATCTCGAAGGCGATGGCGTGCTCAAGCAGATGGTCAAGCTGTACGAGCAGTTCCGTTGCTCGATCGTTGCCATCCAGGAAGTAGACCCGCAGGAGACCAACAAGTACGGCGTGATCGCCGGCGAGATGATCCGCGACGATATCTACCGCGTGCACTCCATGGTCGAGAAGCCCAAGCCCGAGGACGCTCCGTCCAACCTGGCGATCATCGGCCGCTACATCCTGACCCCGGACATCTTCAAGCTGATCGAGGAAACCGAGCCGGGCAAGGGAGGCGAGATCCAGATCACCGACGCGCTGATGAAGCAGGCGCAGAACGGCTGCGTGATGGCCTACAAGTTCAAGGGCCAGCGCTTTGACTGCGGCGGCGCCGAGGGCTACATCGACGCGACCAACTTCTGCTTCGAGCACTTCTACAAGACTGGCAAGGCTTACTAAGCCGCAAGCCGACCGCGGCAGCTCTGGTTTTTTCTTGCAGCTTGCAGCTAAAAAAGCCACCCTCAGGTGGCTTTTTTTGAGGAATCCATTGTGGCCTACGATTTTGATCTGTTCGTGATTGGTGCCGGGTCCGGCGGTGTGCGCGCGGCGCGCTTTGCCTCAGGCTTCGGCGCCAGGGTGGCGGTGGCTGAAAGCCGTTACCTGGGAGGCACCTGCGTCAACGTGGGGTGCGTGCCGAAGAAACTGCTGGTGTACGGCGCGCATTTCGCCGATGACTTCGAGCAGGCCTCGGGTTTCGGCTGGACAGTGGAGGATGCCCAGTTCGACTGGGGCACGCTGATCGCCAACAAGAACCGCGAGATCGAGCGTCTCAACGGCATCTACCGCAACCTGCTGGTCAACAGCGGCGTGACCCTGCTCCAGGGGCATGCGCGTATCACCGGCGCCCATGAAGTCGAAGTCGACGGCCAGCGCCATACCGCCGAGCGCATCCTGATTGCCGTTGGCGGCTGGCCGCAGATTCCCGACATCCCGGGCAAAGAGCTGGCCATCAGCTCCAACGAGGCTTTCTACCTCAAGGAGCTGCCGCGGCGCGTCCTGGTGGTGGGCGGTGGCTACATCGCCGTGGAATTCGCCGGCATCTTCCAGGGGCTGGGCGCCAGCACCACCTTGCTCTATCGCAAGGAACTGTTCCTGCGTGGCTTCGATGGCTCGGTGCGCATGCACCTGAAGGAAGAGCTCGAGAAACGCGGCCTTGACCTGCAGTTCAACAGCGATATCCAGCGCATCGACAAGCAGGCGGATGGCAGCCTCAAGGCCACCCTCAAGGACGGCCGCGAACTGGTCACCGATTGCGTGTTCTATGCCACCGGCCGGCGCCCGATGCTCGACAATCTCGGACTGGAAAACACCGGCGTGGAACTCGACGAGAAGGGCTTCATCCGCGTCGACGACCACTACCAGACCACCGCGCCCTCGATCCTTGCCATCGGCGATGTGATCGGCCGCGTCCAGCTCACTCCGGTGGCCCTGGCCGAAGGCATGGCCGTGGCGCGCCGTCTGTTCAAGCCCGAGCAGTATCGCCCGGTGGATTACCAGAACATCCCGACGGCAGTGTTCAGTCAGCCGCCGATCGGTACCGTTGGCCTGACCGAAGAGCAGGCGCTCGAGGCCGGGCACCAGGTGCAGGTATTCGAAAGCAGGTTCCGCCCCATGAAGCTGACCTTGACCGGCGTCCAGGAAAAGACCCTGATGAAGCTGGTGGTCGATGCCCAGACCGACCGTGTGCTCGGTTGCCACATGGTGGGTCCCGAGGCTGGCGAGATCGTCCAGGGCCTGGGCATCGCCCTCAAGGCTGGCGCGACCAAGCAGCAGTTCGACGAGACCATCGGCGTGCACCCGACCGCGGCCGAAGAATTCGTGACGATGCGTACGGTCACCCGCTGATGGGGTAAGCCAAGGCCTCATCGCCTGTAGGAGCGGGCTTGCCCGCGATGAGGCCTCAGCTCGATCCCTTCTATTAGTAAACCCTTGTTATAGCCAAAACCAATCATCAACATGAGCTTTGCCAATGAGCCTTTCTCGGCCTCATTGGTTAGGATTCTTCCATCAAGTTTTTCCAACCCCCTGAAGGAGCGTCATTCATGCCTATCATCAACAGCCAGGTAAAACCGTTCAACGCTACCGCTTACCACAACGGCGAGTTCGTCGACGTGTCCGAAGCCAACCTCAAGGGCAAATGGTCGGTAGTCTTCTTCTACCCAGCCGACTTCACCTTCGTCTGCCCAACCGAGCTGGGCGACCTGGCTGACAACTATGACGAGTTCCAGAAACTCGGCGTCGAGATCTACGGCGTGTCCACCGACACCCACTTCACCCACAAAGCGTGGCACGACACCTCGGAAACCATCGGCAAGATCAAGTACCCGTTGATCGGTGACCCGACCCACGTCATCTCGCGCAACTTCGACGTGCTGATCGAAGAAGCCGGCCTGGCCGATCGCGGTACCTTCGTGATCAACCCGGAAGGCCAGATCAAGATCGTCGAGCTCAACGATGGCGGCGTAGGCCGTGACGCGACCGAGCTGCTGCGCAAGGTCAAGGCTGCCCAGTACGTTGCCGCTCACCCAGGCGAAGTCTGCCCGGCCAAGTGGAAAGAAGGCGAGGCCACCCTGGCCCCATCGCTGGACCTGGTCGGCAAGATCTAAGACCGTGAGCCAGCCGCGGGCGGTGAGCAACCGCCACCTCTAAGTTCTCACTGCCCCGCCAGAACGCCCGGGCACCTGTGCCTGGGCGTTTTTATTTGCACAATCGAAAAAAGGAAATCGCCCGTATGTTGGACGCCACGCTTAAAACGCAACTCAAAGCCTACCTGGAGCGGGTCACCCAGCCGATCGAGATCGTTGCATCTCTCGACGACGGCGCGAAATCCCGCGAAATGCACGACCTGCTGGCCGAAATCACCAGCCTGTCGACCCAGATTTCCCTGCGCGTGGACGGTGACGACAGCCGTCGCCCATCGTTCTCGCTCAACCGTCCAGGGGGCGATATCAGCCTGCGCTTCGCCGGCATCCCCATGGGCCACGAATTCACCTCGCTGGTGCTGGCGCTGCTGCAAGTCGGCGGCCATCCCTCCAAGGCCAGTGCCGAGGTGATTGCGCAAATCGCTTCGCTCAAGGGCGAATTCAATTTCGAGACCTACTTCTCGCTGTCTTGCCAGAACTGCCCTGACGTGGTCCAGGCGCTGAACCTGATGGCGGTGCTCAACCCCAACGTGCGCCACGTGGCCATCGACGGCGCGCTGTTCCAGGACGAAGTCGAGGCACGCAAGGTCATGGCCGTGCCGAGCCTGTACCTCAACGGCGAAGTGTTCGGCCAGGGCCGCATGGGCCTGGAGGAAATCCTCGGCAAGATCGACACCAGTGCAGGCCAGCGCCAGGCCGAGAAGATCGACGCCAAGGACGCCTTCGACGTGCTGGTGGTCGGCGGTGGCCCGGCCGGTGCCGCTGCTGCCATCTACGCGGCGCGCAAAGGCATTCGTACCGGTGTCGCGGCCGAGCGCTTCGGCGGCCAGGTGCTTGACACCATGGCGATCGAGAACTTCATCTCGATCCAGGAAACCGAAGGCCCCAAGCTGGCCAGCGCCCTGGAAGAGCATGTCAAGCAGTACGACGTCGACATCATGAACCTGCAACGCGGCGAGGCGCTGATCCCGGCCACCGATGGCGGCCTGCACCAGGTCCGCCTGGCCAGTGGTGCCTCGCTCAAGGCCAAGACCGTGATCCTGGCCACCGGTGCCCGCTGGCGCGAAATGAACGTGCCGGGCGAGAAGGAGTACCGCAACCGTGGCGTGGCCTACTGCCCGCATTGCGACGGCCCGCTGTTCAAGGGCAAGCGCGTGGCGGTGATCGGCGGGGGCAACTCCGGCGTCGAGGCGGCGATCGACCTGGCGGGGATCGTGGCGCATGTGACACTGATCGAGTTCGACAGCCAGCTGCGTGCCGATGCGGTGTTGCAGCGCAAGCTGCACAGCCTGCCCAATGTCAAGGTAATCACCAGCGCGCTGACCACCGAAGTGCTGGGCGATGGCCAGAAGGTCAACGGCCTGCGCTACCAGGATCGCACCGGTGGCGATGTGCATGACGTGCAGCTCGAAGGCATCTTCGTGCAGATCGGCCTGCTGCCCAACACCGACTGGCTCAAGGGCACGGTCGAATTGTCGCCACGCGGCGAGATCATCGTCGACGCCAAGGGCCAGACCAACGTGCCGGGCGTGTTTGCCGCAGGTGACGTGACCACCGTGCCGTACAAGCAGATCGTGATTGCCGTGGGCGAGGGCGCCAAGGCCTCCCTGGCGGCCTTCGACCACCTGATCCGTACCACCGCGCCGGCGTGACGCTCACCCGGGCTTGTGCCAAGGGTGTCTATAGTAGATATGGACACCTGCCGCAGAGGCCCGCCGATGACCCTGATCAGCCGTGAACCCTGGTGGCTCCTGCCGCCCAAGCCTGGGCAGCAGGAGCAGGACCTGCATTGGGGATACCTGGAGATCTACGCCGACGGACGCGCCGTGTTCGTCGACCAGCGCCCCAGCGAGCAGGAACTTGCCCAGCGCAAGAGCTGCCGCAACTTCCCCAAGCCTGAAAAGCCCTAGCACGCACTCCCATAGAGCACACGGTACCTGTGGGAGCTGCGGTTCGGCGCTCCGACTTGCCAGCGAATAGGCCCGACACAGCCTGACAGGTTATTCCAGCTCGGCCAGGCGCGCCTCCAGCGCCGCAATCCTGGCTTCCAGCGCTTCGATGCGCTCTTCTGAAACGCCATTCCCACCGCTACGCTCCCCGCCTTGCTGGCGCGCCGCCAGGATCGCCTCGATCTCGGCGGGGTCGCCCAGCGCATGCGTGTAGCGGTCTTCGCGCTGGCCGGCCTGGCGCGGCAGAAGCACCGCCAGTTCCCGCGAAACCAGACGCTCCAGCTGGTGCTGGACCTGTTCGGCGTCTTCAAAGGCATGCAAGCGATTGCTGCGGGTCAGCAGTTCATTGATGGTCTGCGGCCCCCGCAGGAACAGCAACCCCAGCAGCACCAACTGCGCCGGCACCAGCTCCAGGGCTTTGTCGACCCGTTGCTCCCAGCGGTCGGCGCGGCTGCCCATCTGCAGGCGGGTCATGCCTTGCCCTTCCAGTGCTCGCAACGCCTGGCCCACCTGGCCGGGAGAGAGGTTCATCACCGGTTCCCGGCTGGTCTTCTGGTTGCAGGCCAGCACCAGGGCATTGAGGGTCAGGGGGTAGCTTTCCGGGCTGGTGGCCTGTTTTTCGATCAGGGCACCGAGGATGCGGATCTCGGCGCTGCTGAAACGGCCTTCGCCTGCGGTATCGTGTTCGGACATGGCCCAGTCTCTGTGCGAGGAAAGGCCCCTAGACTAGGGGCCTGGCAGGACGATGGCAAGGTGCCTCAGGCCTCTTGGCGGGCCTGTGCTTCGCAGGCGGCGGCGGTGAAGATCACGTCGGTAGAGGAGTTGAGCGCGGTCTCGGCCGAGTCCTGCAGCACGCCGATGATGAAGCCCACGGCTACCACCTGCATGGCAATCTCCCCAGGGATGCCGAACAGGCTGCAGGCGAGCGGAATCAGCAGCAGCGAGCCGCCGGCCACGCCGGATGCACCGCACGCGCAGACCGCCGCCACCATGCTCAGCAGCACCGCGGTCGGCAGGTCGACCGGGATGCCCATCGTATGCACCGCGGCCAGGGTCAGCACGGTGATGGTGATCGCCGCGCCCGCCATGTTGATGGTCGCGCCCAGCGGAATCGATACCGAGTAGGTGTCTTCAGGCAACCCGAGCTTTTCGCTCAGCGCCAGGTTGACCGGTATGTTGGCCGCCGAGCTGCGGGTGAAGAAGGCCGTGATGCCGCTCTCGCGCAGGCACAGCAGCACCAGCGGGTAGGGGTTGCGGCGGATCTTGCAGTACACGATCAGTGGGTTGACCACCAGCGCGACGAACAGCATGCACCCCATCAGCACGCTCAGCAGGTGCAGGTAGCCCAGCAGCGCGTCCAGGCCCGACTGGGCCAGGGTCGAGGCAACCAGGCCGAAGATCCCCAGCGGCGCGAAGCGGATCACCATGCGCACCAGCTGGGTCACCGCGCCGGACAGGTCCTCGACCATTTGTCGCGTGCTTTGGCTGGCGCTGCGCAGCGCGATGCCCAGGCCGATCGACCAGATCAGCACGCCGATGAAATTGGCGTTGACCAGCGCGTTGACCGGGTTGTCCACCGCGCTGAGCAGCAGGTCCTGGAGCACTTCGGTAATGCCTTCGGGTGCGCTGAGCGCGACCTCGCTGGTGTTGAGTACCAGGTGCGAGGGAAAACTCATGCTTGCCACGACCGCAACCACCGCTGCCAGGAAGGTCCCTAGCAGATACAGCCAGAGAATCGGACGCATATGGGTCTGGGTGCCATGCTGGTGGTTGGCGATCGAGGCCATCACCAGCACGAACACCAGGATCGGCGCCACGGCCTTGAGGGCGGAGACGAACACCTTGCCGATGAACGCCACGTTGGCGGCAGCGGCGGGTGCCAGCAACGCCAGGGCGATGCCGGCTACCAGGCCGATGACGATCTGGGTCACCAGGCTGGTGCGGTTCAACAGGCGCAGGACTGAGGACATGTCGGTAAATCTCTGTCGGGTAGAAAAAAGGCGCGACTTTAGCACAGACCGCCTGGGGCTTCTGCGCCTACCAATGAAACAATTCCCGGCGCGCGGCCTCGGTGATGGCGACGATCCCCGGGTGCTTGACCTTGCGCTCCACCGAAATGGCGTAGAACGACTCGTTCACTGTCTCGGTCTGCCCGACCAGTTGCACGCCGTACTGCCGGCACACCTCATCGGCGATCACGCTTGGCGCGACGAAGATCCCGCTGCCCGACTGGCCGAAGGCTTGCATCAATGCGCTGTCATCGAACTCGCCGATGATACGCGGCTGCACCTGCTGCTCGGAAAACCAGCGCAGCAGCCGGCTGCGCACCATGGTTTCCTGCCCGGGTATCAGCATTGGCGCGCCGTGCAGGCAGGCGGGAAAGGGCAGGTCAAGCTCGCGCGCCAGTGCCTCGGTGGCAAAGAAGCTCAGGCCGCACTCGCCAAGCTTCTGGCTGTAGCCCTTGATGTCCAGGTGACCTGGCATGGGGCTGTCGGAGATCACCAGGTCCAGGCGCTGGATCGCAAGGTCTGCCAGCAGTCGCTCGAGCTTGTCCTCGCGGCAGCTGATGCGCATCACGTTGTCCTGCTGCAGGGTTGGCGCGAGCAACCGATAGACGATCGACTTGGGGACCACGTCGGCCACCCCTACCCGGAACAGGATCTGTTTATCCTCGGGGCCCGCCCGCAATATCTTCTCCAGCTCGCTGCCGATCTGGAACATCTGTTCGG
>JAQZAY010000364.1 GCA_029239415.1 Pseudomonas sp.
AAGCTGCAAGCTGCAAGCTGCAAGCTGCAAGCTGCAAGCTGCAAGCTGCAAGCTGCAAGTCAGAGCGTCAGCGCCGTATCAATGTCCTGTCAACACCTGGCGTATCGCACTACTGTCCGCTTGTAGCTTGTAGCTTGCAGCTTGTGCCTTGCCACTCACCCCCAAGCGCCGACGACCTCGCGCATCGCTGCGGCGATGAGCGCACTGTCACCAGGCGATGAAGGATCCGGGCCTCGGGTGAACGCCACCACGATCCATGGCGCGCGGCCAGGGGGCCAGACGATCGCCACATCGTTGGCCACGCCGTAATCGCCCGTGCCGGTCTTGTCGCCGACGCGCCAGTCGTTGGGCACACCGGCGCGGAGCCGGGTGGCGCCGGTGGTGTTGCCTTCGAGCCAGGTCTGCAACTGACGGCGGCCTTCCAAGGTCAGTGCCTCGCCGAGCAGCAGCCGCTGGAGCGTCATGCCCATGGCCAAGGGCGTGGTGGTGTCGCGGGGATCATCTGGCAGCGCAGTGTTGAGCGTCGGCTCGTCACGGTCCAGGCGAAACACGGCGTCGCCCAGCCGTCGGGCGAACGCGGTCAGGCCGGCAGGCCCGCCGACCTGCGCCAACAGCAGGTTGGCGGCCGTGTTGTCGCTGTACTGCAACGCCGCAGCGCACAGGTCGGCCACGCGCATGCCGGTCTCGAGATGCTCCTGCGTGATGGGCGAATACGTGACCAGTGTGGCGGCGTCATAGTCAAGATGCTGCGCCAGCAGGCCAGGTTCGGCCTCGTTGCGTTGCAGGATGGCGCCGGCGAGCAGCACCTTGAACGCGCTGCAGAAGGCGAAGCGCTGGTCGGCACGGTAGGCCAGACGCTGACCACTGCCGGTATCGAGCGCCCAGAGGCCGAGCGTTCGGTCGTGGGTGCGTTCAAGTGTCGCCAGGCGTTGACGCACGGCGTCGTCGGCCCAGGCCGGTAGCGTCAGGGCGGCAGCACCACCCACGGCGCCGGCCAGCAAGTGCCGGCGGCTGATGACAGAGCGCATCGTCTTTCCTCAAGATGTCCAGAGGGCGCCGAGACTAGAGCCTGGGCGCACAAAAGCCAAGCACGCACCACACGCGGGCGCGTCCTCGGGCTGACCAGCAGACGCCCGAGGGCTACAGTGAGGGGCACGTTGTCAGCCATTGGAGACCTGCCGAATGACCACCCCTGCCCCGCCCTCACAAAACTGGTTCGACCAAGGTGGCCAGGCCTACGCCAGCTTCAGGCCTGAATACCCTGCCACGCTGGCTGCGTATCTGGCCAATGCCGCCCCTGGCCGCCGGCTGGCCGTCGACGTGGGGTGTGGCAACGGCCAGCTGACCACGTTGCTGGCCGAGCATTTCGACACCGTGTGGGGGTTTGACCCCAGTCAGGACCAGCTCGATCATGCCCAGGCGCACGGCAACCTTCACTACGCCTGTGCCCTGGCCGAAGCCTTGCCGCCGTCGGCCCAAGGCGCCCAGCTGATCACCGTGGCCCAGGCCGCGCACTGGTTCGACCTGCCCGCCTTCTACGCCCAGGTGCGCGCCCGCGCCGCACCGGGCGCCGTACTGGCGTTGATCAGCTATGGGGTGCTGCGCCTGGAGGATGACCTGCAAGGGCGTTTCATGGACTTCTACCACCACGAGATTGGCCCGTTCTGGCCACCCGAGCGGCAACTGGTCGACAGCGGTTACGCCACCCTGGACTTCCCGTTCGCCGAGTTCAAGGCACCTGTGATGAGCATCGAGCTGACCTGGACCTTGGAGGCGTTTCTGGGCTATGTCTCGACATGGTCGGCAGTGCGCCATGCGCGCGAAGCAGGCGAACAGGCCTTGTTCGAACGGTTCGCCGCCGACCTGGCGACCTGTTGGGGGCAGGCGCAGGTCCAGCGGTTGGTCCGTTGGCCGATCAACCTGCGGATCGGCCAGGTGTAAGGCCAGGCGACCAAAGGCTCGCCTCGCAGGGAAGCGGGTCTCTGTGCCGCACGGGCTGTCAGCCGTTCTCGGACGTGTTGTCGGCCATGGTCTGACGGTACAGCTCGATGAACGGTGCCTCGGCCGGGTCGATGCGGTCCATCTGGGCGGCGATGCGGTGCCAGTACGGGTACTGGGGCGCCAGGCGGGTCGCCCGTTCGAGCTGGTCGAGGTCTTCCGGCTGCAGCACCAGTTCGACCGCCTTGAGGTTGTCCTGCAACTGGTCCTCGGAGCGTCCAGCGGTGATCACGCTGGTGATGCCGGGGCGGTCCTTCAACCAAGCCAGGCACACGCGCGAGGGCGAGCAGTCATGGCGCTTGCCGACCTCGATCAGGGTCTCGATGATGTCGTAGGCGCGTTCGCGGTCATGCACGTAGGGTTCCGGCCAGTCGTTGCCCTGGCGGGTGCCTGGCGGGGTCTTCTGCCCGCGGCGGACCTTGCCGGTCAGCAGACCTTCGCCCAACGGGCCCCAGACCAGGGTCGCGACGCCCTGGTCGAGGGCCATCGGCAGCAGCTCGTACTCGGCCTCGCGGGCTTCGGGGGTGTAGTAGATCTGCTGCGACACCGGTTGCTGCCAGCCATGCAGGCGTGCGCTGCCCAGGGTCTTCATCATTTGCCAGGCGGTGTAGTTGGAGGTGCCGAAATAGCGGATCTTGCCGCTCTGCACCAGGTGATCCAGCGCGGCCAGGGTCTCTTCGATCGGCGTGACGCCGTCCCAGTTGTGCATCTGGTACAGGTCGATGTGGTCGGTGCCCAAGCGCTTGAGGCTGGCCTCGCAGGTGCGGATCAGGTGATAGCGCGAGGCCCCGCTGTCGTTGGGGTTATCGCCCATCGGGCTGCGGGCCTTGGAAGCCAGGATGATCGACTGGCGACGGGCACCGAGCGCCTTGCCGACGATTTCCTCGGCCAGCCCCTGGGAGTACAGGTCGGCCGTGTCCACCAGATTCACGCCGGCCTCGAAGGCCAGGTCGAACATGCGGGTGGCTTGACCGACGTCCACGCTGCCGGTCTTCTCGAAGGCACCACGTCCGCCGAAGGGGACGCTGCCGATGACGAGTTCGGACACGAACAGGCCGGTATTGCCGAACGCACGGTATTTCATTGAAGCCTCCTGAATGCCGTTGAGTCGTGAAGGCGGCCGGTAGGGCGTGGCGGCCTTCACAGGTACGGACGGCAACGCAGGGAGGAACGTTCAACTGGATACAGACGGCGCGTGACCGGGCCCTATCGCTGGCAAGCCAGCTCCCACACCCGTAACCACACCACGCTAAGGCAGGCTCTCACACCCGTAGCCATACCGCGGTAAGCCAGGCTCCCACGGGCCCTGTGGGAGCGGGCTTGCCCGCGATACAGGCGACGCATGACCGGCGCCTAGCTCGGCTGCACACCTCACTCATACCGCAGCGCATACGCCGGCTCGACCTGCGAGGCCCGGTACGCCGGGTACAGGGTCGCCAGGAAGCTCATCACCAGCCCGGCGCAGCAGATCAGCCCGACATCCCCCCACTGCAGTTCGGAGGGCAGGCTGCTGACGAAATACACGTCCGAGGTGAAGATGTGCTGCCCGGTGGCCCGCTCCAGCGCCCCGACGATCGCACTGACGTTGAGCGCGGCGATGACACCGAGCACCCCGCCGATCAGCGTGCCGACGATGCCGATCAGGCTGCCCTGGACCATGAAGGTCCCCATGATCTGCGCCGGCGTGGCGCCGATCGTGCGCAGGATGGCGATGTCCGCGCCCTTGTCGTTCACCACCATCACCAGCGTGGCGATGATGTTGAACGCCGCCACGGCGATGATCATCAGCAGCAACAGGCCGATCATGGTCTTTTCC
>JAQZAY010000037.1 GCA_029239415.1 Pseudomonas sp.
AACTCGTCCACGCACAGTTTCTTGCGCAGACGACGGGAGCGGTTAGTGGCCATGAAACAATCCTCTTAGGTAATAACGCCGCGCAGTCTACCAGCTTCGCGATCTCAGTGCGTGCTTACGCGCATGAAGGCGAAGGCCCTGGGGGACGTCGGCGGTAGCGGTGAGCGGTCGCACCAATTGCCCTCGCTTTGCGCATCAAAGGCGTTTTCTCAGAACCTTCTAACTGCATGATTCGACGCGTTTTGTCCCAGAGAGGGTAGATTCACACCCATGCGCTCGCCGGGCCATTGATAATTCATGTGCATCAATGTATGAAAACAAATCACTTATCGTTTCAAGATGTGTCAAGCACACTGACCCTACGTAAGCGAACAAGCAATCAATAAAATCGCTGGAGAATTAGCCATGTCATCCTCGTCCGCCCCTGCCGCGGCCTCTGGGCGCTCTCGCGCCGCAGCGGTGTTCCGAGTCACCTCGGGCAACTTCCTCGAACAATTCGACTTCTTCCTGTTCGGCTTCTACGCCACGCAGATCGCCTCGGCCTTCTTCCCCGCATCCAGCGAGTTCGCCTCGCTGATGATGACCTTCGCGGTGTTCGGCGCCGGCTTCCTGATGCGTCCGCTCGGTGCCATCGTCCTGGGCGCCTACATCGACGATGTCGGGCGCCGCAAAGGGTTGATCGTCACCCTGTCGATCATGGCCAGCGGCACCTTGCTCATCGTGCTGGTGCCCGGCTATGCGAGCATCGGCCTGTGGGCGCCTGCGCTCGTGTTGCTGGGACGACTGCTGCAAGGGTTCTCCGCCGGTGCGGAGCTGGGCGGCGTGTCCGTCTACCTGGCCGAAATGGCCACGCCGGGGCGCAAGGGGTTCTACACCAGCTGGCAGTCCGGTAGCCAACAGGTGGCGATCATCGTCGCGGCCGCGCTGGGGTACGCCTTGAACCAGGGAATGGCCCCTGCGCAGGTCGCCGAATGGGGCTGGCGCATTCCGTTCGCCGTGGGTTGCATGATCATTCCCTTCATCTTCCTGCTGCGCCGCAATCTGCAGGAAACCGAGGAATTCGCCCAGCGTGCCCATCGCCCGAGCATGCGTGAAGTGGTCGGCACCCTGGCGCAGAACTGGCGCACGGTGCTGGCCGGCATGCTCATGGTGGCCATGACCACCAGCGCCTTCTACCTGATCACCGTGTACGCACCGACCTTCGGCAAGACCGTGCTCAACCTCAGCACCACCGACGCCTTGCTGGTGACATTGCTGGTCGGGGTGTCCAACTTCATCTGGTTGCCGATCGGCGGCATGCTGAGCGACCGCTTCGGCCGCAAGCCCATGCTGGTAGCCATGACGGTGCTGACCATTTTCACGGCGTATCCCGCGCTGTCGTTCCTGGCCCAGGCGCCGAGCTTCGGCCACATGCTCGAAGTGCTGCTGTGGTTCTCGTGCCTGTATGCGCTCTACAACGGCGCGATGATTCCGGCGCTGACCGAAATCATGCCGGTCGAAGTCAGGGTCGCCGGGTTCTCCCTTGCCTACAGCCTGGCCACCGCGCTGTTCGGCGGCTTCACCCCGGCCATGTCCACCTGGCTGATCCACACCACTGGCGACAAGGCCGCGCCTGCCTACTGGGTGACGTTCGCAGCGGTCTGCGCCTTGTGCGCCACCTTGGTCCTGTACCGCCGTCTGGCCCTGCGTCCGCAGTTGGCCGTGTAATCGGCGATTTCATCCCCGGCGCGTCTGCGCCGGGCCTTTCGGCATCGAGCGAGTCAAGCCCCATGAAACCGTTCCTCCTGTCCAGCAAGAGCCTGGCATTCGCCAGCCTGGTCGCCCTGAGCGCCACGGCGCATGCCGAGCACCTGACCGTGATGACCTCCGGCGGCTTCACTGCCGCCTACAAGGCGTTGAGCCCTGGCTACGCGGCCAAGAGCGGCGATACCTTGACGACGGTGTTGGGCCCTTCGATGGGCAAGACGCCTGAAGCGATCCCCAATCGCCTGGCGCGCGGCGAGCACGCGGACGTGGTGATCATGGTCGGCTATGCGCTCGACGAACTGATCAAGCAAGGCAAGGTCGACCCTGCCTCGCGGGTCGAGCTGGCCGATTCGCGCATCGGCATGGTGGTCAAGGCCGGCGCGCCGAAGCCTGCGATCGGTACCGATGCCGAACTTACGTCGGCGCTGCTGAAGGCCAAGTCGGTGGCGTATTCCGACAGCGCCAGTGGTGTGTACATCCAGGATAAATTGTTCAAGACGTTGGGTATCGAGCCGTCGATGCGTGGCAAGAGCACGATGGTCGAGAAGACACCGGTGGCTTCCCGCGTGGCCCAAGGCGACTACGAACTGGGCTTTCAGCAGGTGGCCGAGCTGCTGCCGGTGCCGGGCGTGACGTTCGCCGGCAAGATTCCCGAGAGCGTACAGTCGGTCACGCGATTCGCCGCCGGTATCCCGGTGAATGCCGAGCATCCGACGCAGGCCAAGGCCTTGCTGCGCTATCTGGCCTCGCCCGAGGTCCAAAATGCCGTGCGCGCCACCGGACTGGATTCAGTCGCTCGCTGAGTGCCGCCGCATGTCCCGGATGCGCTCGATCAGGTCGAGTGCAGCCGGGGTCAGCGTACGGCCGCGACGCTGGATCAGACCAACGTTCCTGAACACCTCAGGCTCGATCAACGGGATGCTTTTCAACAACGGATGCTCGCCGACGGGCATCGCGATGGACGGTACCGGGGCAATGCCCAGGCCTGCTTCCACCAGGCCGAGCATGGTGGTGACGTGGCGAGTGAGGCAGATACTGGGCCGCGCGGGTTGCACGTTCACCAACGCCTGGTCCATCAAGAGCCGGTTGCCCGACGTTTCGTCCAGCCCGATGTGCGCATGGGTGAACATTTCCGCCCAGCTGACCTGCTCCCGGTCGGCCAGCACGTGATCCTTGCGACAGGCGATCACGTAACGTTCCTGCAACAGCAGCTCGAAATCCACCTCAGGCGCCAGGTTGCCGCTGAAGCTGACCCCGAAATCGGCTTCGCCGCACGCCACGGCCGTGTTCACGTCATTGGCGCTGGCATCCAGGAGCTTCACCACGATGTTCGGGTACGCCTGATGGAAGGCACTGACCACGGTCGGCATGAAGTAATAGGCCGTCGAGGGGACGCAGGCGATGGTGACGCTGCCGATGCGCGACGAGCGTTTGTTGCCGATCGTCATCAGCGCCAGGTCCACCTCGTCCAGCACGCGCTCGGCCTGGGGCAGGAACGCCCGGCCGACCGTGGTCAGGCTGACCCGGCGCGTGGTGCGCTCGAAGAGCTTCACGTTCAGCGCGGTCTCGAGCTTCTCGATGCGTCGGCTGAGCGCAGGCTGGGTGATGCGGATGGCTTCGGCAGCCTTGCGAAAGCTGCCGTTCTCGACGACAGCGCGAAAGGCCTGCAGATCGTTGAGGTCGAAATTCAAGGACATCGGGGCGCCGCAGTGAGGTCGGAGAACGAAGGCCCGCCTTCGCAGGCGAGTCCTCGGAGTGCGCCACTATACGCGCTAAGCGTTGCCGATCCCAAGCGACCCGTCGACCGAGGCATGCGAACCATGCGCGGTGTGGGAGGGCGTCGGCCCGACGTGCGCCTGGAGAATGCCTTGCAAGGCACGCTCGACCCGGCGCATGTGCCGGGC
This sequence comes from Pseudomonas sp., assembly GCA_029239415.1. Next base: position 3,651 of record JAQZAY010000037.1, read on the forward strand.
CAGGGCCTGGCGGCGGCGTCTGAGTTGCAACGAAGTCGCCGTCAGTGCGTCACGCTGCACCGCTTCGCACGCCGCACACAAGGCGTCGGCACCCAGCAGGCGTGCCGGTCCGAGGACCTTGTGTGCCACCTCGGACAGCGCCTCGCGCTGCGTGTCGGGGTCGACGGCCATCAGCCCGAGGAGGTCCTGATGCAGGCAGTGTCGCAAGGTTTCCAGCAGGCGCTGACGCTCGTGGGGATCGTTGCCGTCGATCGCGTCCAGCCCCGTCAGGTCGATTCGGGCGACCAGCGCAGGTGCTGGCAAAGGAGCGATGTGGGCCAAACGCCGACCCAGCGCCTGTAGATCGATGGGTTTGAACAGGCAGTCGTCCATGCCGGCTTCCAGGCACTGTTGAAGAATCTCCGGTTGGGCGTTGGCCGTGTAGCCAAGAAGCGTGCAACGGGGACGTCCTGTGCGGGCTTCCTCTTCACGGATGCGCCGAGCCAGCTGATAGCCATTCATGACCGGCATGTTGCAATCCACCACCAGCACATCGAAGAGGTTCTTGCGCCAGAGTGCGAGGCCTTCTTCCCCATGGCTCGCGCTTCGATGAGGGACGCCGAGGAAGGCCAGTTGCTGACCCAGCAGCAGGACATTGGCCGGATGATCGTCCACCACCAGCACGCGCAAGCGTGCATCCGGTGTTTCGATGCGAACGACCGGATCGGGCGCGGAGGCCGGCTCGACGGCCTGCAGTGGCACTGACAGACGGACCCGTGTCCCGACCCCGAGCAGGCTGTCCATGGTCAGGCTGGCACCCATCAGCTGGCAGATGGCCTGGCTGATCGCAAGGCCCAAGCCCGTCCCGGCACGGGCGCGATCGCTGTCCGGATCGACTTGCGCGAAGGCGGTGAACAGGCGTTTGAGGTCTTCTTCGTGAATGCCGATGCCGCTGTCGCGCACTTCCAGCTCCAAATGCGTGGCCGCGGGATCGTCGGCCGCCTGCCGGCGCATGCTGATGCGCACCTGGCCATGATCGGTGAACTTGATGGCGTTGCCGATCAGGTTGCACAGGACCTGCTTGAAACGCATCGGGTCGAGCAGGGCATGACAACGTGCGTCGGCCGCGATGTCCACTTCCAGCGCCAGCCCCTTCTGCCGTGCCAGCCCGTCGAACATGCTGGCCACGGCTTCCACCAGTTCGGCCACGGCAACCGGTTCCGGGCTCAAGCTCAGGTGGCCGGATTCGATCCGGACGAAATCGAGGATGTCGCCAATGAGCTTGAGCAGGTCCCTGGCGGAGCGGTGCGCCACGGCGATCGCTTCACGCTCCAGGCGGCCCTGATCGGCATGCTTGAGCGCCAGTTCGAGCATGCCGAGCACGGCGTTCATCGGGGTGCGGATCTCGTGGCTCATGGTCGCCAGGAACGTGCTCTTGGCCCGGTTGGCCTGGTCGGCACGCTGCTTGGCCAGACTCAGGTCCTGCACCAGCTTGCGACGATCGCTGATGTCGATCCAGCCGCAGATGATGCCTTGAACCTGCCCGAGCGAATCGCGATAGGGCAGGATCCAGTGGTAGATGGTCAGCTCGCGATCCTTCAGGCGCAGGGGACGATCGGTGATCAGGGGCTTGGCCTGCTCCAGGACCTTCAGGTAGTCGGCCTGGATCTGACGCGTGTAGGCACAGTTGCTCATCACGCTGTCCTGCAGGCGCTTGCCGATGACCTGCTCGGCGCTCGCCTGGACGGTATCCAGGTAACTCTGGTTGCAGGTCTGCATGCGTCCTTCGCGGTCACGCACGTACATCGGGTGCGGGGTGCCGTCGAGCAGCGCGCGCATGAACGCCACCTGGTCGTTCAGGGCCCGCTCGGCCCGCTCGCGCTGGGCGATCTGGCGTCGCAGCCGGGTGTTCCAGATCAAAGACAGCACCAGCAGTAGCAGCGTACCGACGACGATCTGCAGGACGATGCGCTGGTAGGCCTGCCACTGCGTGTCGTCATGGTGGCTGTAGCCGCGCCAGCGACTGTTGATGACGCCCAGCTCCTCGGGCGAGATGCTCAGCAAGGCCTTGTCGAGAATCTGGGCCAGCTCCTTGCAGCGCAGGGGCGTCGCCATCGAGAACACCGCTGGCGCTTCGCTGACCGTGGTGCGCATGAGCAGCTCCGCATCGTTGGCCAGGGCATGATTGGCGTCGACCAGGGACGCGACGACGGCATCGACCTGGCCGTCCTTGAGCAGCGCGATCGCCTTGGGAGTACCGTCGGTGATGCTCTGCAGGATGTGCGGGTATCGTTGGGCCAGCTTTTCGGCCAGCGGCGTATCGCGCGGGATGGCCAGTCTGCGATGGGCCAGGTCGTCCAGCGAAGCCGGCTGTCGCTCGCCCTGCTTGCTGATCAGCACGTAGGAGGTTTCCAGGTACGGACGGCTGGCGCTCAACTGGTCGGCATGCCGCTCGGGATGGGCGATGGCGGCGATCACGTTGGCCTTGCCCTCCTTGAGCAGGCGCACCATGTCCTCGGTGCCGGTGGCCCGTATGACCTCGAAGCGCAGCCCGGTACGCAGGCGGATCAGCTCCAGGAGATCGGCGGCAATGCCACGGAAATTGTCGTGCTTGTCGAAGAACGTCAGCGGCGCGGCGGTTTCGTCGATTGCCACGCGCATGACCGGGTGTTCGTGCAGCCAGCGCTCCTCGCGGGGCGTGAGCTGCAGCTTGCGATCGGTCATCAGGGTGTCGCTGCCCGTGCTCCAGCGCTCGAAGATGTCCTTGCGCGTCAGCGCAGGCAGGCCGGAGAGGACGGCGTTGACCAGCGTCAGCAGTACCGTGTCGTCGCGTCGCAGTGCGAAACCGAAGCCGACCGCTTCATGCTTGCCGAAGTTGGCCATCGTCAGGTTCGGCAAATGGCCCTGGTTGAGCTGATAGAGCGTGGAAATGGTATCGCCGATGAACACGTCGGCCTGCCCGAAGGCCACGGCGTTCAGAGCGCTGGCTGGCGTAGGGTGGCTCTGCAGCGTGGCGCCGGGATAGGCTGCATGGACCTCGGCCGACGGCAGGTAGTGGTAGAGCATGCTCAGGCGCAGACCGGACAGCCCCATGTCCAGGGGCCGGTTTTCGTTTTCGCGCGTCACCAGCACGGGCTGGTCTGTCGCATACGGTACCGAAAGGCTCACGTCGGCAAAGGCCGCCTCGTAGCCATTGGCGCTGCCCAGCAAGTCGATCTGGCCATTTTTCAAGGCCTGGATCGCCGCCTGGCGATCCGCAAAGCGCAGGACCTTGATCGGCATGCCCAGGCTTGCGCCCAGGACCGCCGCATGGTCGGCGGTCAACCCTTGGTAATCCCGTCCCCCGGAGGTGATGTCGAAGGGCGGGTAATCAGGCGCGGACGTCCCGAGGCGCAATTCACGACGCTCTTCGATCCAGCGCCGCTGCTGTGCATCCAAGATCAGCTTCACGGGCACCGGTCGACCCCGGTCGAGCAGCGTCAGCAGCGTGACGTCGTCGGCGGCCAGCAGGGTCGGGCACGCGGTCAGCAGCCACCCGACGCACACCAGTGCAACAGACCAACGCATGACCGGATCAGACCAGAGCGTTGCGTTTGGCGATGTCGATGAGTTCGACCAGCGAGTCGGCTCTCAACTTCTGCATGAGACGCTTCTTGTAGGTGCTGACCGTCTTGTTGCTGAGAAACATGCCCGAAGCGATTTCCTTGTTACTGCGACCTTGTGCAAAAAGTTGTAACACCATGAGTTCGCGGTCATTCACCAACTTGAATAACGCCAAGTCACGGCTCTCACTTTCTTGGGCCGGATTGATGGCCTGGCTTGGGAAATAATTGTAACCAGACAGTACCGCCTTGATGGCGCTCAACAGTTCACTCAAGTCTTCCTGCTTGCAGACGTACCCGGCGGCGCCAGAATGCATGCAGCGCACGGCGAACAGGGCAGGGGACTGGGCCGTCAGCACCAGCACCTTCAGGGGCAGCGCCATGGACTGAAAGCGCGACAGGACTTCCAGGCCATCCAGTTTCGGGATGCTGATGTCGAGAATGACCAAGTCCGGACGGCACTCGCGAACCATCTGCATGGCATCCACGCCATTGTCGGACTCACCCACGACCTTGTAACTCTGGTTTTCCAGCAACATGCGAACGGCCAGGCGAATGACCGGATGGTCATCGACAATGAAGACTGAATACATATTAACTTTCCATAGATGTCGAAGGCAGGGCAGCACCTTAGCTCAGTTGTCAGATGGCGGACATGAGCGTTCGGGCTTTAAAGGTTATCTAGGAAATGGACTACAACAGAAAATCGCTAAGACTACAAAATACGGATCCAGTCCACCCATTCGAATGCACAGTCATCGCCATGGGAGGGCGATCGTAGAGGGGGTGTGACCGGCTGCCACAGTGTCGGTCGCCTGCCAGGTGCCCACCTGAGGCGTGGGCAGGCGCAAAGGCCTGGCGCGTCTTACACGCCGCTGGCGCGCCCGGTCATTTCACGCGCCATCTCGCTCGCGTAGCTGTCGGTCATGCCGGCGATGAAGTCGATCATGCGCAGAAAGGCCGCATGCAGCGACCCGTCGGGCGAAGGGGCGTTGTTGCCGAGCAGGTCGAGCACGCGGCGGCTCTTGAACGACGGCGAGCGACCTCCGTGCTGCTCCAGCGCCGCGCCGCAAAAGGCATTGAGCAGGATGTCCAGCGTGGTGTAGGCGCCGATCTCGTGCAGCGTCTTGCGCTTGTCCTGGAAGATCTTCTTGCGTGCCACGTCCTTGGCCTGCAGCACGCACTGCTTGGCTGGCCCGTGCATGTGCTCGACCAGATCGCCGCTCAGGCGGCCCTCGAGCAGCGCCGACTGCTGTTCGACGAAGGCACGTGCCGCCGCATTGGTCAGGTGCTCGATGGCCTTGCCGCGCAGGATGGCCAACTTGCGCCGGCGCGAATCGTTCGGACCCAGTTGACGGTAGGTGTCGGGCAGGTCGTCGCCCACCAGGCTGAGCAGCAGGGCTTCGACTTCCTCGTACCCCAGCAGCTCCATTTCCAACCCGTCCTCCAGGTCGATCAGCGCGTAGCAGATGTCGTCCGCAGCCTCCATCAGGTAGACCAGTGGATGGCGCGCCCAGCGCTGTTCGTCGAGCTGCGGCAGGCCCAGCCGTCCGGCGATCTGCTCCAGCAGCGGCAGCTCGCTCTGGTAGCAGCCGAACTTGTGCTTCTTGTAGCCCAGCGCGTCGGCGTGCCGCGCGCTCCAGGGGTACTTGAGGTACGTTCCCAAGGTGGCATAGGTCAGGCGCATGCCACCTTCGAACTGATGGTACTCGAGTTGAGTCAACACCCTGAAGCCCTGGGCGTTGCCTTCGAAATTGAGAAAATCGCCGCGCTGATCGTCGCTCATGTCGTCCAGCCAGCCGCGTCCGGCAGCCTGTTGGAACCAGTGGCGAATCGCATCTTCGCCCGAATGGCCGAACGGCGGGTTGCCGATGTCGTGGGCCAGGCAGGCCGATTGCACCACCATGCCCAGGTCGCTGGGTGCGCACCAGTCGGGCAAGGCATCGCGCAGCGTCTCACCCACACGCATGCCCAGCGAACGACCCACGCAGCTGACTTCCAACGAGTGGGTCAGGCGCGTGTGGATGTGGTCGTTGCTGGTCACCGGATGGACCTGGGTCTTGCGGCCCAGGCGCCGGAACGCGCCGGAGAAGATGACGCGGTCATGATCTTTGTGGAAAGGGCTGCGGCCCAGTTCCTCAGGGCTGTACAGGGCCTTGCCCAGGCGTTCGCGGGTCAGCAGAGTCTGCCAGTCCAAGGTCTATCTCCGGTCAGGTAAAGGTCTGGCTGCCCGCGACAGGGCACGTGTGCAACGTTCAGCGCCGTTGGCGACGCGCCTGAAGCACCAGGCGCGCTAGCGGGATCAGGGTGGCGCCGATGCGCACCAGGCGCGTCAGCTTGCCACCCCGCATGCCCTTGCCCGTCAGGAAGCCCAGGGCGCTGACGGCACTGACGCCCCACAGTGGGGCGTGGTTCAAGCCCATGCCACCTTGCAGCGAACTGCCCATGGAGCGCAAGCGGTGCAGCGGCGACAGCAGATGGGACGTCTCCTGACGGATCTCCTGGCGGTGCATCTCCATGCGCAGACGCAGCAAGGCCTTGCGCAGTTCGCGTGGATCGCGTGAGTCGGGAAGAGTAGGCAGGCTCATGGCAACAGGCGCTCCCGGTCCTTGGCAAGTTCTTCGAGGGTGGCGTGGAACGGCGACGACTCGTCGAACACGGCAGCCTTCACGCGCAGGCCGCAGACGAGCGTGGCCAGGGCGTAGAAGACGCACAGGCCGATGATGCCGGCCAGGCGATAGGTGTCCCAGACCAGTACCAGCAGCAAGCCCGACAGGGCGCACAGCAGCAGCAGGGCGAACAACAGCCCCAGGCCTGCGAACAACAGCAGCCTCAGCGAGCGAGCCTTCTGTTCCTGCAGTTCGATGCCGAACAGTTCCAGATGACCATGCAGCAGGCCGAGCACGGAGGCGCCGAGGCGCCGGGCCGTCGTGGCACTGCCGGTCTCCACTGTTTCCTTATCCATGGACGTTCCTTAGCGGCGGTTGGCCAACAGACCGATCAGCAGACCGACGCCGGCGGCAATGCCGACCGCCTGCCAGGGTTTTTCGCGGATGTAGTCATCGGCGACGCACAGGGCTTCTTCGCCACGCTGGCGTACCGTGTCATGGGTCGACTCAAGGGTCTGACGGGCTTGCAGCAGGCGCTCTTCGATCTGCCCGCGCAGCTCGGTCGCCTGGTCACCGGCGATGCCGGCGGTGTCGGTCAGCAGCTTTTCGGTGTCACGGATCAGCGCCTGGATATCGTTCCTGAGGATGTCTTGTGCCTGCTTTACCGAGGTGGTCATGCGTGTCTCCCTGAAAAGGTGTGTGGAGGGTTCGAGTCTCGGACCGCTTGGAAGGTTCAGCCTAAGGTCCTGGTATAGCCTTTGCTTTGTCCTTGCGCAAAATCGTAGATGCCGCACCGGATGCGTGCATGGTTGTTCACACAGGGATCACACTCCTTACGAGACACCCCGTTCGGCCATCGGCCCGCCCTGCCACTGCATCCGTGCCCACCGACGCCGTTCGGAGCTGGCACTGAAACGGTGCAAGGCAAGGACCGCGTGAGCCTTAAGGGTGCTTTTTCAGGCAGACCATTCGATGGAATCACTTCACCCGGCCACCGATGCGCTCATCCAGGGCGCCAATACACTGTTCCTTCTCATGGGCGCCATTCTGGTGCTGGCCATGCATGCGGGCTTCGCCTTTCTCGAAGTGGGCACGGTGCGCCACAAGAACCAGGTCAATGCCTTGTGCAAGATCCTCAGCGACTTCGCCATCTCGGCCGTGGCCTACTTTTTCGTCGGCTACTGGGTCGCCTATGGGGTCGGTTTCCTGCAACCGGCCGCCGTGCTGACGCAGGAGCATGGCTATGCGCTGGTCAAGTGCTTCTTCCTGCTGACCTTCGCCGCGGCGATCCCTGCCATCATCTCCGGCGGCATCGCCGAGCGCGCGCGCTTCGCACCGCAGCTGTGCGCCACGGCCTTGATCGTGGCGCTGGTCTATCCCAGCTTCGAAGGCATCGTCTGGAACGGCAACCTGGGCGTGCAGGCCTGGCTCACGGCCCGGTTCGGTGCACCGTTCCACGATTTCGCAGGGTCGGTGGTGGTGCATGCCATGGGCGGCTGGCTGGCGTTGACCGCCGTCATCCTGCTCGGCGCGCGTCGTGGTCGCTACCGTGAAGGCCGGGTGGTGGCCTTCGCACCGTCGAGCATCCCGTTCCTGGCCTTGGGGTCGTGGATCCTGATCGTCGGCTGGTTCGGCTTCAACGTCATGAGCGCGCAAACGCTGGAAGGGGTCAGCGGTCTGGTGGCGATCAACTCGCTCATGGCCATGGTCGGCGGGACGCTGGCGACGCTGCTGGCCGGTCGCAACGACCCGGGCTTCCTGCACAATGGTCCGCTGGCGGGCCTGGTGGCGGTGTGCGCCGGGTCGGATGTGATGCACCCGGTGGGTGCGCTGGCCACCGGCTTGATCGCCGGCGTACTGTTCGTTTGGAGTTTCACGGCGGCGCAGAACCGCTGGAAGATCGATGACGTGCTGGGCGTCTGGCCGTTGCACGGCCTGTGCGGTGCCTGGGGTGGCCTGGCCTGCGGCGTCTTCGGCCTGACAGGCCTGGGTGGCCTGGGGGGCGTCAGCCTGATCAGTCAAGCAATCGGCAGCCTGGCGGGCGTGCTGGTGGCGCTGGTCGGGGGCTTTGCCGTGTATGGGGCGATCACATGGATGCACGGCCTGCGCCTGGATCAGGAGCAGGAGTTCCAGGGCGCGGACCTGGCCTTGCACCGGATCGGCGCCACCAGCCAGGAGTGATCGACCGGGTCTGCCCCAGGTGCGCAAGGGGAGCGATGGGCCTAGACTGACGGCTCGTTCGCGATCACGGGAGACGCTGTCCATGCTGCCTGAATGCCAACTGTTCGGCACCCTGGGATGCCATCTGTGCGAGCTGGCCGAGGCCTTGCTCATGCCTTGGGTCGATCACGGTCTGCTGGTCGAGCTGGTCGACATCAGCGAGCACCCGGAGTCCTTCGAACGCTATGCCTGGCGCTTGCCCGTCCTGCGCCGCTGCGACACGGGCGCCGAACTCGACTGGCCCTTCGACGAGGCGCAGATCGCTGGCTTCTTGCGTTGAGCGAAAGCCCTTGGTGTTTGACGGCATCGGGCAGGCTCTTTATCCTGTATGCCTATACAGTAAGGGTGGTAGAGAACTGATGGTCAATGTCGAGCAATTGAAGGACAGCGTCAATCGCATGGAGGTGAGCAGCGTCCTCGAGGCGGCGCTGGAGCTGCGGCTCGACGGCCTGGTGGTCGGTGAGCGCACGCCGTTCGGCAAGGTGCACTTCAACACCTGCTTCGCCGAGGTCGAAGCGCTGTTCCAGCGCGCCGGGTATCACCGTCCACTCGATGTGGTGGGTTACGAAGGCCAGGTCTATGCCCTGTATGACCCCAGTCGCTGGGAGGCGGTGCAGGTGCTGCGCTGGCTCAAGGAGCGCAGCGAGACGCCGTCTGCCGCTGGTGGCCAGGTCGCGCTTGGCGGATAATGCCGCGTCTTATCGCCACCGAGTCGTTCCCATGTCCGCGCCGTTCGATCCCGCCCTGCAGCAAGCCAGCACGGTCTGCCTTCCGCCTGGGGCTTGGGACACCGTGCTCGATTGCTTGAGCGAGCATTTCAAGGCGATAGGACGCCAAGGGTGGCTCGACCGTTTTCAGCGAGGGCGCGTGCTCGATGCCACAGGCCAGCCGGTGCCGGCGGATCTGCCCTACCGACGTGGTCTGCGCTTGCATTATTTTCGCGAAGTGCCGAACGAGCGCCCGATTCCGGTGCAGGAGATCGTCTTGCATATGGACGATCACTTGGTGGTGGTCGACAAGCCGCATTTCCTGCCGGTGACGCCCACGGGTGAGTACGTCGAGCAGACCTTGCTGCGGCGCCTGATCCGCCGGCTGGACAACCCGCACCTGGTCCCCTTGCACCGCATCGATCGACACACGGCCGGGTTGGTGCTGTTTTCCAGCAACCCCCAGAGCCGCAGCGCTTACCAGCGGCTGTTTCCCGAGCGGCGCATCGACAAGCAGTACCAGGCCATCGCTCCGGCCTTGCCTGACTTGCCGGTGCCCTACGTTCACACGAGTCGTCTGGCCCATGGAGAACCGTTCTTCCGCATGCAGGAAGTCCCCGGCGTGCCGAACAGCGAGACCCAGGTCCGGGTGCTGGAAAAACGGGGTGAGTGGTGGCGCTATGGCCTGTCGCCGGTAACGGGCAAGACCCACCAGTTGCGGGTGCACATGGCCGCGCTGGGGGCTGCGATTCAATACGACCCGTTCTATCCGAACCTGGTCGCGCAGGCCGATGACTACGGCAGGCCGCTCAAGCTACTGGCCCAGCGGTTGAGCTTCACGGATCCGTTGAACGGGGAAGGGCGGGTGTTCGACAGCACCTTGACCTTGGACTGGGCCTGATAGGGCCGTCCTGGTTGCTCTGTGGCGTGTGGGGAGGGTGGTCTTTTCTGTCAACCGGCGGCGCCTGCATCGCGGGCAAGCCCCACAGGATGTTTGCATAGGCATGCTTACCTCGACAGGCTACAGAGACCTGGGTGGGGGCTGCAGAGATCGGTGTGGGAGCTGGCTTGCCAGCGATGAGGCCCGGTCAATTACCCCCTCTCACTGGCCAGCCTGCCCCCTTCCAGCCCCTACCGATTGAACCGCTCGACCAACGAGTACTGCCCCGTCGCCGTGCGCGTGAGTTCTTCACTCAACAGCGCCGAGCTCTGTGCCTGTTCGGCGGTCTGGTCAGCCAGTTGCGCGATGGTAGTGATGTTGCGGCTGATCTCGTCGGCCACGGCCGTCTGTTCTTCGGTCGCGGCCGCGATCTGGGTGGTCATGTCGGTGATGTGCGCCACCGCATCGCTGATGCCCGACAGCGCCCGGTCGGCCTCCATCACCCGCGCCACGCCTTCCTCGGCCTGGCGGTGCCCGGCCTCCATGGTCAGCACTGCATTGTTGGCGGTCTGCTGCAGCTTGGCGATCAGGGTGTGGATCTGCCCGGTGGACTCGGCCGTGCGCTGCGCCAGCTGGCGCACTTCATCGGCGACCACCGCGAAGCCGCGGCCCATCTCGCCCGCCCGCGCCGCTTCGATGGCGGCGTTGAGCGCCAACAGGTTGGTCTGGTCGGCGATGCCCTTGATCACATCGACCACACCGCCGATCTCGTCGCTGTCCTTGGCCAACTGCGTGACGGTCTGCCCGGTCTCGCCGACGGCGGTGGACAGGCGCTCGATGGCCTCGCGGGTTTCCCCGGCGATCAGGCGGCCTTCGCCGGTCAGGCGATTGGCCTGTTGCGTGGCGTCGGCCGTGCGCTGTACGTGGGTCGCCACTTCCTGGGTGGTGGTGGCCATCTGGTTGACGGCCGTGGCCACCTGCTCGGTTTCCACGCGCTGGCGTTCCAGGCCGGTCGAACTCTGGTGCGCCAGGGCATCGGACTGCTTCGCCTGTTGGTTCAGGTGCTCGGCACTGTCCTGCAGGCGGGTCAGGCAGGTCTTCAGGCGCGCGTCCTGGCTGAGCATGGCCATTTCCAGGCGTGCCTGCACGCCGCGGCTGTCGGTGTACATCTGCGCGATCAGTGCGTCGGAGGTGGTCTGTTCGGCCAGGCGCAGCAGACGCTTGAGGCCCCGCTGCTGCCAGCTCAGGCCGAGCAATCCCAGAGGCACGCTCAAGGCGGCCGCCAGGGCAAAGCCCCAGCTCTGGCCCAGCCAGCTGCCGATCAGGAACCCGACCTGGCTGACCAGGATGAAAGGCAGCCAGTCCTGCATCACCGGCAGCCAGGTGTCCCGGCGCGGCACGGCGGACTTGCCCTGGGCCAGGCGCTGGTACAGCTGCTCGGCCCGGCGGATCTGTTCGGCGGTGGGCTTGATGCGCACCGACTCGAAGCCGATCACCTGATCGTTCTCGAAGATCGGGGTGACGTAAGCGTTGACCCAGTAGTGATCGCCCGACTTGCAGCGGTTCTTGACGATGCCCATCCAGGGCTGGCCTTGCTTGAGCGTCTGCCACATGTGGGCGAACACGGCTTGTGGCACGTCGGGATGCCGTACCAGGTTGTGCGCCGCACCGATCAGTTCATCGCGCGTGAAACCGCTGATGTCGATGAAGTCATCGTTGCAATAGGTGATGACTCCCTTGGCATTGGTCGTGGAAATCAACCGCTGCTGGGCAGGGAAAGTCCGTTCTCTCTGGGTGATCGGCTGGTTGTTACGCATCTGCTGTTCTATCCGCTCTGTCCGCGAAGGCTTTGGACAGCTATCGGCACCCCGGCGCGTTTGTTGAGCAGGATTTCTGGAAAAGTTCCCGAAGCGTGGCGTTTTTTCAGGCGGCCGCAGCCCGCAGACAAAGAGGGTGGGAGAAGAAAAGGGCAGAGGCCATGGCTGGAGAGGGTGAGGCGACCTCCTGGAATCGCAGGGCGGCCCCAGGAGGTGAGCCCGATCGCCTTACTGCGCGATCAGCTGACGGAGCACATAGTGCAGGATGCCACCGGCCTTGAAGTATTCCACTTCATTGAGGGTGTCGATCCGGCACAGCACCTCGATGTCACGTACCTGGCCATCTTCCTGGGTGATCCGCAGTGGCAGGCTCATGCCGGGACGGATCGTCGCGTCACGCAGGCCGCGCACGTCGATCCGTTCCTTGCCGGTCAGGCCCAACGACTGGCGGTTGTCCCCCGCCTTGAACTGCAGCGGCAGCACGCCCATGCCCACCAGGTTGGAGCGGTGGATGCGCTCGAAGCTTTCTGCCAGGACCGCCTTGACCCCGAGCAGGTTGGTGCCCTTGGCAGCCCAGTCGCGGCTCGAGCCGGTACCGTACTCCTGGCCCGCGATCACCACCAGGGGCGTGCCTTCGGCCTGGTAGCGCATGGCAGCGTCGTAGATCGCCAGCTTCTCGCCCGTGGGCACGTGCAGCGTATTGCCGCCTTCCTCGCCGCCGAGCATCTCGTTGCGAATACGGATGTTGGCGAAGGTCCCGCGCATCATCACCTCGTGGTTGCCGCGTCGCGAACCATAGGAGTTGAAGTCGCGGGTTTCCACCCCTTTGTCCCGCAGGTAGCGACCGGCCGGGCTGTCGGCCTTGATGTTGCCGGCAGGCGAGATGTGGTCGGTGGTCACCGAATCCCCCAGCAGGGCCAGGATGTGCGCGCCCTGGATATCGTCGATGGCAGGTGGGGGGCCTGCGATCTCGTCGAAGAACGGTGGGTGCTGGATGTAGGTGGAATCGTCCTGCCAGACGTAGGTGGCCGCCTGCGGCACGTCGATGGCCTGCCACTGTGCGTCGCCAGCGAACACCTCGGCGTATTCCTTGTGGAACATCGCGGTGTCGACCTTGGCCACGGCATTGGCGATTTCCTGCTGGGTCGGCCAGACATCGCGCAGGTAGACCGGCTGACCATCGGCGCCGGTGCCTAGCGGGTCCTGGGTCAGGTCGACACGCACGCTGCCGGCCAGCGCGTAGGCGACCACCAGGGGCGGGGAGGCCAGCCAGTTGGTCTTGACCAGTGGGTGCACCCGCCCTTCGAAGTTGCGGTTGCCCGACAGCACCGAGGCCACGGTCAGGTCGCCCTCGGTCACGGCCTGCTCGATGGCCTCGTCCAGCGGCCCGGAGTTGCCGATGCAGGTGGTGCAGCCATAGCCGACCAGGTCGAAGCCCAGGGCGTCGAGGTAGGGCGTCAGGCCGGCGGCCTGGAAGTATTCGGTCACCACCTTCGAACCCGGCGCCAGAGAGCTCTTGACCCATGGCTTGCGCTGCAGGCCTTTTTCCACGGCCTTTTTCGCCACCAGCCCGGCCGCCATCATCACGCTCGGGTTGGAGGTGTTGGTGCAAGAGGTGATCGCTGCGATCACCACCGCACCATCGCGCAGCACGTGAGTCGTGCCGCCCTGGGTATAGCTGACTTCACCAGCCTGGTCGGCATTGCCTACCGCCACGCCACCGCCGCCTTCGCTTTCCAGGCGGCCCACCTCCTGGCGTGCGGGCCTGGGTTGCAGCTCGAGGAAGCTGTCGAACGCCACCGCCACCCGGTCCAGCTCGACCCGGTCCTGCGGCCGCTTGGGGCCGGCCAGGCTGGCCTGGACCTCGTTCATGTCCAGCGCCAGCGCATCGCTGAAGACCGGCTCCTGGCCCGGCAGGCGCCAGAGCCCCTGGGCCTTGCAGTAGGCTTCCACCAGCTCGACGGTTTCCTGCGGGCGACCCGACAGGCGCAGGTAGTCCAGCGTCACCTCGTCGACCGGGAAGAAGCCGCAGGTGGCGCCGTATTCCGGGGCCATGTTGGCGATGGTGGCCCGGTCGGCCAGGGGCAACTGCGCCAGACCGTCGCCATAGAATTCGACGAACTTGCCGACTACGCCTTTCTTGCGCAGCATCTGGGTCACGGTCAGCACCAGGTCGGTGGCGGTGATGCCCTCGCGCAGCTTGCCGGTCAGCTTGAAGCCGATCACTTCCGGGATCAGCATCGATACCGGCTGGCCCAGCATGGCCGCCTCCGCTTCGATGCCGCCGACGCCCCAGCCCAGCACGCCCAGGCCGTTGATCATGGTGGTGTGCGAATCGGTGCCGACCAAAGTGTCGGGGAAGGCGAAGGTACGGCCGTCCTCCTCGCGTGTCCAGACGGTGCGGCCCAGGTACTCCAGGTTGACCTGGTGACAGATACCGGTGCCTGGGGGCACGACGCTGAAGTTGTCAAAGGCGCTCTGGCCCCAGCGCAGGAACGCATAGCGCTCACCATTGCGCTGCATTTCGATGTCGACGTTCTCGGTGAAGGCGTGGTCACTGCCGTACTTGTCGACCATGACCGAGTGGTCGATCACCAGGTCCACCGGCGACAGCGGATTGATGCGCTGGGGGTCGCCGCCGGCCTTGGCCATGGCCGCACGCATGGCGGCCAGGTCGACCACGGCGGGCACGCCGGTGAAGTCCTGCATCAGGACACGCGCGGGGCGGTACTGGATCTCGCGGTCCGAACGCTTGTCCTTGAGCCAGCCGGCCAGGGCGTGCAGGTCGTCGCGGCTGACGGTCTGGTCGTCTTCCCAGCGCAGCAGGTTCTCCAGCAGGACCTTGAGCGACATCGGCAGGCGCTGCAGATCGCCCAGTTCACGCGCGGCGTCGGGCAGGCTGTAGTAGTGGTAGACGCGGTCTGCCACGGTGAGGGTTTTGAGAGTCTTCAGGCTATCGAGCGAGGGCATTGCCAACTCCTTCTGCGCCGGTGCCCGGCACATCGTGGAGTGTCGCCGGTGTCACCGCTCTGTATGAGGGTCCGCACGGCACGGACCAGGCTCGGGGGCCGGGCTGCGTCGCCCGACCTGACCCTACACTGGACCGGCCAGGCAGGTCGCAGGTTCAGATCGGTTCCTTTATCATTCGCCGCCTTGTCGCCGCGGCCCTCGCGGTGGAACAAGGCGTGCGCCACCTGCGCCGCCGTCGTGGAGTGAAAGATGGATACCCTGTTGATGCATTGCCGGCCCGGTTTCGAGGGCGAGGTCTGCGCCGAGATCAGCGAGCACGCCGCC
>JAQZAY010000365.1 GCA_029239415.1 Pseudomonas sp.
ACCACTCGGCCCGGTGCGTCTGGTGCTGGCACATGAATATCGTGTTGCCAGCAATGCCGAGTAGGGCACCCCGCTGTGGAAGAAGTTCCTGCGAGGGGGCGATTTTTTCCCTGTTTGAAGGGGTTGCGCAATGGTGGCTCGGTGCTATCTATGTGTGGTTTACGACCCTGAAACTGGGGGCTTGAGCCTAAAGGCCTTGGGCGATGCAGGGGTAAGAGGCATTTTTGAGCGGTTGCAAAAGATTTTTTCAAAACGTGAACTGTGTCTCAAATATGAGGCGCGTCATGGAGTTGTCGGTGAGCCGGTCGAGGGGTGGAATGATGGCATTACAGCGACGGGATTGAGTCGCATTGCCCCGGCATGGCGCTGGCTGGCGGTTCAGTTCCGCCCATCTACCTGAATGCACACCTCCTTGCCATCGACCCGTTTGCAGGGCCAGTGATCCTCGATGTAGAAGTCCGGCTTGAAGCACAGGCGATCGTCGTTGACCCAGAACAGCTGCCAGGCCGAGCCTGAGATCAGCAGCTTCGAACACGGGGAGTAGTCCCGAGCGAGCAGCACTGCCGTGGTCAGCACCGCCAGTGCCGGCGACACGTACAGCATGGACCTGAGCGTGGCCTTCAACGACTGGACCTGGAATCGGAACAGCCGCGACCCTCTGGGCGGGTCGAACTTCTCGCCGCGCCAGACCGCGTTCGCACAGCCCACGACGATGAGCGGCGTGACCACCAGAGGCGCCAGCAGGAAGAATCCCAGGTAAGGCGTTTCCACGACCGGTGCATGGCGCAGGATCCGCCCGAACAGTGGCAGCACATCGGTCCCCAGCCAATAGGCCGAAGCCACGCCCACGGCGAGCATGCCCAAACCCAGCACGCCTGCGATCAGGCGCAGCCCCATTGGGGATGGCTGCGAGAAGGGCGACGAAGAACGCGCAGGCATGGGGTCAGAACCCCGGCAGGTTGAACGTGGGCAGCTTCGGTAGTTTCGGCAGGCTGGGCATGTTGGGCAGTTCGGGTCGTGGCCATCCAGGCAGGTTCAGATCGCCCGGTTGAAGCTTGCGCAGCACCCACGACTTCGCTTCGTCGTACAACTGCTCGGCAATGCCGTCGGCGATCTCGCTCACAGTCTGTTGGGCGTACTTGCGCAGATCGTCCACCTTGATCTCGGCCAACTGCTCCTGCAGGGCCTGGATGTGGTCGACGGCATAGCGCAGGCCGGCCTTGACCGAGTTCTTGATCCCGTAGTGGTTGTCGAGCGCGTTCAACCCCCAGCCAATGGCCAGGACCACGGCAGCCCCGGCGATGGCCGGCGCGGCGGCAAGGGTGAAGACGCTACCGACCGCCAGTGCCGCCGCATAGCCGATGGCCGAGGCAACGCCTGCCTTGACCAGCTCGACACCTATCCCCGCGAACAGGTCGGACCAGACGCTCTCGTCGTTGAAGAACCACTCGACCGCCTCGATGCCGACCCCGACGTAGCACGACAAACGAAACCCCGAGAGGGCAGAGCCACGGATGCCGTAACGACCGATGCCCATTTCGACGATTTTCGAGTGCGTTATGCTGTAGCGCGTGCCTTTCAAGGCGCTGCGCAGACCGGGATAGCCCGACAAGATGATGTATTGCTTGCCATTGCGCACGGAGATGCGGGCCTTGGTGCCGATTCCGCCAAGGTCGCGGACCATCTTGACGATGTTCTTGAGGTCCAAGGTCGACATCGCCAGGGGCACACCCGCATTGGTGTTGACGAACTCGTGCACGGTCGCGTCATAGACCGATTTCACTGGGTCGTAGATGCCAGTGAGTACGCCGGCCTGGCTTCGCGTACAGACCTGCGGCGATTGCGTGCCAACACCGCCTCTCTGTAGCCCCATCCCAGGTAACATGAAGTCTGCCACCGCAAAGATCAGGACTTCACGGTGGTTCCTGTCCATGTCGCATTCGACGCGGCTGAGTTGTTCTTCGCTCAGGCTCATGGCGATTCTCCCTGTGATCGCGAACGTCGAGCCTTGCGCTCGACGGCGGGAGCCTACACCGGGCTCAGGGGTCAGGGCAAACCGACCCGCCCCGCGGCGCGCGTGGCGTGTACGCGGCCGGGCCAGAGCCTGTCAGCCCTGTACGCACCGTGCGAACACGCCATGAATGCTCAATTTGTGGCCGAATGCCATCATTTGACAGTCGAGCCCGTTGGCGTTTTCATTGGATGCTTTTCCGACTGCTGCAGGATGCTTGGAATGATTATGGATGCTGTGAAGTCGATGCTGAGCCAGAACAAACGGCTGTTCACCTTCGACTCGCCATTGCCGCCCGAGCAGGAGCTGCAACTCCTGAGTTTCTCCGGCCGCGAAGCCATCTCCGAGCTGTTCAGCTTCCAGGTGCACCTGATCTCCCAGGACGCGCGCATCGAGCTCAAGAAGCTGATCGGCAAGAAAGTGACCTTGGGCATTGCCCTGGCCAATGGCAGCACACGCTACATCAGCGCACACGTCTCCGATTTCGTGCACACCGGCGCCGATGCCGGCATCGCCAACTACACGGCCGAGCTGGTGCCGTGGATCTGGATCCTCAGCCGCCGCCGCGACTCGCGCATCTTCCAGGACAAGACCACCGAGCAGATCGTCAAGGAAGTCTTCGAGTACTACCTGACCCTTGCCGAGCACGAATTCCGCCTGAGCAAGCCGCTCAAGCCCATCAGCTACTGCACCCAGTACCAGGAATCGGACCTCAACTTCGTGCTGCGCCTGCTGGAGCAAGAGGGGCTGTTCTTCACCTTCGAGCACAGCCAGGAAGGTCACCGGATGATCATCAGCGACGACAGCAGCGAGCTGCCGCCGCTGGAGCGTCAGCCGGTGATCCGCTACCACAGCGCCTCGGTCACCGAGACCGCCGACTCGATCACCACCTGGTCGTCCAGCCGCCGCCTGCAGCCGACCCGGTTGACCCTCAAGTCCTACGACTACAAGCAGCCGCGCAACCCGCACCTGGTGCAGCTCGACTCGATCAACCAGCAAGGCGAGGTCGGCCAGTACGAGATGTTCGAGTACGAAGGGCTATACGGCTATTCCGACCTCGACGAAGGCACCCGTAAGGCCCGCCACCGCCTCGAAGCCATGGAAGTGCATGGCAAGACCTTCAACGGCGAGAGCAACTGCCGGGCCATGGAGCCGGGTCGCCACTTCCAGCTCACCCAGCACTACGACCACGACAACGACGCACCGGCCGATCGCGAATTCCTGCTGCTGTCGGTCAACCACTGGGGGCGTAACAACTACTCCAACGAAGGCGAAGCAGGCTATCGCAACAGCTTCACCTGCATCCGCCGCAAGATCACCTTCCGCCCGATGCAGCACACGCCACGTGGTGTCATCAGCGGCCCCCAGACCGCCATCGTCGTCGGCCCGCCGGGCGAAGAGATCTACACCGACGAACTGGGCCGGGTGAAGCTGCAGTTCCACTGGGACCGCAATGGCGAGTTCAACGACCAGAGTTCGTGCTGGGTGCGGGTGGCGCAGTCTGGCGCCAGTGGTGGCTTCGGCAGCATTTTGATCCCGCGCGTGGGCGACGAGGTCGTGGTGGTGTTCCTCGACGGCAACCCGGACCGGCCGTTGATCATGGGCAGCCTGTACAACAGCAATAACACCCCACCGTGGTCGTTGCCGGCGAACAAGACCCAGAGCGGGTTCCTGACGCGGTCGATGAAAGGGGATGGCGCCACGGCCAACTTCTTCCGCTTCGAGGACAAGGCGGGCGCCGAGCAGATCATCATGCATGCCGAGCGCAACATGGACACGGAGATCGAGCTGGATGAAACC
>JAQZAY010000366.1 GCA_029239415.1 Pseudomonas sp.
CTGGCTGACGTGGGCGATGTCCTGACCGTCGATCAGGATCCGTCCGCCGTCCAGGTCGTACAGGCGCAGCAGCAGGTTGACCAGGGTCGACTTGCCGGCGCCGGAGGGACCGATCAGGCCGATCTTCTCGCCGGGGCGGATGTCCAGGTTCAGGCCATCGATGACCTTGCGCGTCTTGCCGTAGTGGAAGCTGACCGTGTCGAAACGCACCGCGCCGCGCTCGACCTTGAGCCGCGGGGCGTTCGGCTTGTCGGTCACGCTCACGGGCTGGGCGATGGTCTGCAGGCCATCCTGCACCGTGCCGATGTTCTCGAAGATGCCGTTGACCACCCACATGATCCAGCCGGACATGTTGACGATGCGGATCACCAGGCCGGTGGCCAGGGCGATGGCCCCCACGGTGATCATCGACTGGGTCCACAGCCACAGGGCAAGGCCGGTGGTGCCGACGATCAGCAGGCCGTTGAGGGTGGTGACGACCACGTCCATGCTGGTGACGACGCGCGAGGCCAGCTGGGTCTTCTCGGTCTGTTCGCTGATGGCCTCGCGGGCGTACTGCTGCTCGAAGTCGGTGTGGGCGAACAGCTTGAGAGTGGCGATGTTGGTATAGCCGTCGACGATCCGCCCCATGAGCTTGGAACGGGCGTCGGAGGACACCACCGAACGCTCCTTGACCCTCGGCACGAAGTAGTAGAGCGAGGCGCTGTAGCAGCCTATCCAGACCACCAGCGGCAGCATCAGCCGCCAGTCGGCCTCGGCGAACAGTACCAGGGCGCTGATCGCATAGACCAGCACGTGCCAGAGCGCGTCCATGGCCTGTACCAGCGAATCGCGCAGCGAGTTGCCGGTCTGCATGATGCGCTGGGCGATGCGCCCGGCGAAGTCGCTCTGGAAGAAATTCAGGCTCTGCTTGAGCACGTAGGTATGGTTCTGCCAGCGGATCATGCTGGTCATGCCCGGGCTGATTGCCTGGTGCACCAGCAGGTCGTGCAGGCCGACGAACACCGGGCGTATCACCAGGGCCACCACGGCCATCCACGCCAGCTCCCCGCCGTGCTCGCTGAAGAAGTGCTCGCCGGAGCCGGCCTGTGCCAGGTCGATGATCCGGCTCAGGTAGCTGAACAGCGCCACCTCCACCAGGGCCACCACCAGGCCGACGACCAGCAAGGCGACGAACGTCGGCCAGACCTGGCGCAGGTAGTACAGGTAGAAGCGCAGGATGCCGCTGGGCGGCGCCTCGGTCGGCGCTTCGCGGAAGATGTCGATCAGTTGCTCGAAACGACGGTACAGCATGGAAATCATGACTCCTGTTCGGCTCGACCGTGGATCGAGATCACGTCCTTGTGATGCTCAGGTTCAGTCGAGGCGCTTGGCGGATTTGATGTACACAGGATCGGCCGGGACATCGCGCATGCCCTTCTTGACGGTGGTGGGCGAGCTGACGATCTGGTCGACGACTTCCATGCCCTTGGTCACCTTGGCGAACACGGCGTAGCCGGCATCGCGGCCAGGATCGAGGAAGGCGTTGTCGGCGACGTTGATGAAGAACTGGCTGGTGGCCGAGTTGGGGTTGGAGGTGCGTGCCATCGACAGGGTGCCGCGCACGTTGTGCAAGCCGTTGCTGGCCTCGTTGCGGATCGGGTCGCGGGTGGGCTTTTGCACCATCTGCTCGGTGAAGCCGCCGCCCTGGACCATGAAGCCCGGGATCACGCGGTGGAAGATGGTGTTGTTGTAGAAGCCGCTGTCGACGTACTCGAGGAAGTTCTTCGTGCTGATGGGCGCCTTATCGGCGTCCAGCTCGACCTCGATCTGGCCAAAGCTGGTGTCCAGCAGTACGTGGGTCTTTTCGGCGGCCATCAGGCTGGTGGCGAAGGCGACGGAACAGGCGGCGAGGAGGATTTTCTTCAGCATGGGCTCGAGGGTCCTTGGGAGGTGGATGCGGCTGCCAGGAACTGCAGCACGGTCTGGTTGAAGACTTGGGGTTGGTCAAGCGGCGTAGCGTGCCGCGAATCCTCGATGACCGCCAGTCGCGCGTGGGGCATCAGGGCCACGTAGCGCGCCTTCAGTTGTATCGGGGTGTAATCCTGATCCGCACTGATCACCAGCGTAGGACAGCGGATCTGGCTGAGGCGTTCCGCCACGCCCCAGTCGACGATGGCGTCGAAACTGGCCAGGTAGGCGCGTTTGTCGTTGCGCGCCCAGCGCTCGGCCATCTTGCGCCGCAGGTCGGCTTGCTGGGGCTTGGGGAACAGGCGCTGGGCCAGGCCCTTGCCCACGGTCTCGACGCTGAGGATGCGCGCCAGGCTCCAGCGCTTGGCCCACCAGATCCAGTCGTCGCGCGTGCGTCGCTTGACCTCCGGGGCGCTGTTGACGATGCACAGGCTGCGCAGCCAGTCAGGATGGTCGACGGCGAACTGGAAGCCGACCATTGCGCCCATGGACAGCCCGACGAAATGCACGGGCCCGGTCTGCAAATGCTCCAGCAGCGCCAGCAGGTCTTCGCTGAAGGTCGCGATGGTGTAGCCGTCGCGAGGCTTGTCGGAGCGGCCATGGCCGCGGATGTCCATGAGGATCACCCGGTAGCGGCGGGCAAGCTCCGACACCTGCAGCTCCCAGTCCAGGCAGCTGGAGCCCAGGCCGTGCAGCAGCACCAGCGGGTCGCCCTGGCCATGTTGCTGGTAGTGCAGCGAGCAACCTTCGTGTTCGAAAAAGGCCATGGGCGCGGTCCTGTCAGGCTTGGGTGGGGGCAGCGAAAGGCGTGTCCAGTGGCGCGGTGTCGAAGGTGCGCAGCAGGTCGATGAGAATCTGCGTGGCCGGGCCGAGGGTCTTGTCCTTGTTGGAATAAAGGTAGAACAGGGGATGGCGGCTGCCACCCTTGTCCATGGGCAAGGGCTGGAGCAGGCCGTCGCGCAGTTCGCGCTCGATCAGGTGGCGTGGCAGCCAGGCAAAGCCCAGCCCGCTGCCGACGAAGGTGGCGGCCGTGGCCAGGCTGCCGACGGTCCAGCGCTGCTCGGCGCCCAGCCAGCCGACATCGCGCGGCTGGGCACGGCCCGAGTCGCGGATCACCACCTGCAGGTGGCTTTCGAGGTCCTGGAAATTGAGCTCGCGACCCAGTCGATGCAGCGGGTGCTCGGGGTGGGCCACGGCGACGAATTCGACCGCGCTCAGTTCGTTGCCCAGGTAGCCGGGGATGCTGACCGCACTGATGGCAAGGTCGGCGATGCCTTCGTGCAACACCTCTTCTACGCCGGACAGCACTTCTTCGCGCAGGCGTACCCGGCAACCCCGGCTTTGCGGCATGAAGGCACTCAACGCCCGCACCAGGCGCGCGCTGGGGTAGGCGGCATCGACCACCAGCCGCACCTCGGCTTCCCAGCCCTGTTCCATGTGGTGCGCCAGGTCCTCGAGCTGGCTGGCCTGCTTGACCAGCTGGCGCGAACGGCGCAGCAGCACGTTGCCGGCCTCGGTCAGCACGGCCTTGCGCCCGTCGATGCGCAACAGCGGCACGCCCAGCTGCTCCTGCATGCGCGCCACGGTGTAGCTCACCGACGATTGCGAGCGGTGCAAGGCATCGGCAGCCTGGGCGAAACCGCCGTGGTCGACCACCGCCTGCAGGGTCCTCCACTGATCCAGGGTAACGCGCGGCGCTTTCATGTACGGCTCCTGTTGTCCTAAGCTGCGCTCTTTCATGGAGAGCGCCATATGAAGAAGAGTTGTGCGGTACTGCTGTTGCTCCTGCCCCTGGGCGCCATGGCCTACCCCATCGACGTCGAGAAGACGCTGGACGGCGTGAAGCTCGACT
>JAQZAY010000367.1 GCA_029239415.1 Pseudomonas sp.
CACTGTATAAAAAGCCAGAGCCCACGCCATGCTGAAACTGACGCCACGCCAAGCCGAAATCCTGGCCTTCATCAAGCGCTGCCTTGAAGACAATGGATTCCCCCCCACCCGCGCCGAGATCGCACAAGAGCTGGGGTTCAAATCGCCCAATGCTGCCGAAGAGCACCTCAAGGCCTTGGCCAGAAAGGGCGCTATCGAAATGACCCCGGGGGCTTCCCGCGGTATCCGCATCCCGGGCGCCGAGCCCAAGGAAGAGCCCGGCCTGCCCGTCGTCGGCCGGGTGGCGGCAGGCGCGCCCATCCTGGCCCAGCAGCACATCGAGCAGTCCTGCCACATCAACCCTGCATTCTTCCACCCACGCGCCGACTACCTGCTGCGAGTGCACGGCATGAGCATGAAGGACGTCGGCATCTACGATGGCGACCTGCTGGCAGTGCACACCTGTCGCGAAGCCCGCAATGGGCAGATCGTCGTGGCGCGCATCGGCGACGAGGTCACGGTCAAGCGGTTCAAGCGCGAAGGGACCAAGGTCTGGCTGCTGGCGGAGAACCCGGACTTCGCGCCCATCGAGGTGGACCTCAAAGACCAGGACCTGGTGATCGAAGGCTTGAGCGTCGGCGTGATACGCCGCTGACAGGAGGCACCATGCAACCCACCGCACAATCGGCCAGGCCTACACAATTGCCTTTGTTCGAAGCCTTCTTGGCACAGCCGGTACTGCCCGGTTTCAAGACCCGGGAGCCCATCGCCCCCGAGTACCGGCCCGAACACTTCAGTGAACTGGCCTTGCGCGGTGCGCAGGCCCACTGCCAGAGCCTGCTCGCGCCAGTCCTGCGTGAGCTCAGCGAAGAGCAGGATGCACGCTGGCTGACGCTCATCGCGCCACCCGTCAGCCTGACCCATGCGTGGTTCAGAGACGCGGGACTGAACCGCGAGCGTATCCTGCTGCTACAACCCAGAGGCACACAGAACGCCTTGCAACTGGCCAGCGAAGCCTTGCGTCTGGGCCGTAGCCATACCGTGGTGAGCTGGCTGGGCAACGTCAATGCCACCGCGCGCCAACAGCTGATTCGCGCGGCCATGACAGGGAATGCACAAAGCCTGAACATTCGCTTCGGCTGAGGCTCGGGCGCTTACGGTAACCGAGCGTCGTTTCGAAGCGGGCGTGGGGCGTCCAGGCCCCACTGCCTCAATGCAGAACGCGCGGGCCTTCTTCCTGCTCCAGCTCGCCTTCCACCAGGCGACCGGCCATCTGCACGCCAACGCTCAACATTGCCTTGGCGACTTCGACATGCTGGCCTTGCAGAAAGACCTTGGCATCCTCGGAGAAATCCAGGATGACCAGGGATCCTTCATCTTCAGCACGGCGCAGCTCGATGCGGCCATCCGGCAATTCGACAATTTCCAGAAACGACGTTGACATAAAAGGCTGTTCTCCACGTAAGGCGGGCATTGTAACAGCCAGCGTTGCCCTCAGCACTCACTGAGCGCGTCACGAAAGCGTCGAACCACGCCCTTCAAACTGTGGCGCCACTGCTCCAGATCCTCGCGCGACAGCGTTGGCGATGCCGGCTCATCCAGGTTGACCGCCTGGATCAGGGGCTGGGTCACATCCCCTTTGGGGATCTTCTTCGCCTGCGCCGGCAGGTAGAAACCGTTGTAGGTGCGCAGCAGGCAGGCCAGCCAGGTTTCGCGGTTGTGGGCCAGCTCGAGCAACTCGGCCACTTCGGGAATGGCGAGGTCACGCAGTGCCGGCTCGGCCAGCAGCGTTTCGACACGAGGCTCTGCGGACGGCGTCAGACGGTAGAAACCGGCAATCTCCTGACACAACCCCAGCAAGGCGCCGTACAGGTGGAAAACGGCTGCTTCCCGCTCGGCCTGAACCAGGCCCTGGGCGTTCATGGCCTGGCTCGCCTGGGCCTTGGCCATGGACTCCAGGGCCAGCCCTGCGAAGAACAGTTTCTGATTGGTACGGGTGTAGAGTTCCTGGGCCATGACGGTGCCCTCCTGGGGCTTCGAGCGATGAGCCAGTGTCGATGATCAGGCGGCGTGCAGGCAAGCGTGGATGCGACCTGTACAGGTCAGGTCGACCCAACACCAGGCGAGAGGAAAGCGGCAGGAAAGCGGGCGGTCACGCTGACGTGACCGCCCGAGGGATTCAACGCTTGTCTTCGACCTTCCACGCACCACCGTCGTAGAACGCCTTCCACCCGGTGGGCTTGCCGTCGACCTCGGATTGCACGTACTGCTCCTTGGTCTTGCGGCTGTAGCGGATCACCGTCGGGCGGCCCTCAGGGTCTTTCTGCGGCGCTTCGCAGAGGAAGTGGTACTTGGGGTCGATCTCGTCCTTGTGCGGAACGATCTCCATCACCAGTGGCGCACGGGTTTCACGGTTCTTCGGGAACTGGCTGGCCGCCAGGAACAGGCCCGAGGCGCCATCACGCAGCACGTAGGTGTCATCGACTTTCTCGCACTTGAGTTCCGGCATCTTCACCGCATCCATCTTCGGCGGCGCCGCCTCACCACTCTTGAGCAGCTTGCGGGTGTTCTTGCACGCCGGGTTGGTGCAGCCAAAGAACTTGCCGAAGCGGCCCGTCTTGAGCTGCATCTCGCTGCCGCACTTGTCGCACTCGATGCTCGGGCCTTCGTAGCCCTTGATCCGGTAGCTGCCCTCTTCGATCTCATAGCCTGGGCAATCGGGGTTGTTGCCGCAGATGTGCAGCTTGTGCTTCTCGTCGAGCAGGTAGGCATCCATGGCCGTGGCGCAGATCGGGCAACGGTGCTTGCTGCGCAACACGCGCGATTCCGACTCACCCTCGTCGTCCTCGGCGATCTCGTCACCGGGCACCAGGTTGACGGTCGCCTTGCAGCGCTCCTTGGGCGGCAGGCTGTAGCCCGAGCAGCCGAGGAACACGCCCGTGGACGCGGTGCGGATCATCATCGGTCGACCACACTCCTTGCACGGAATGTTGGTCAAGGTCGGCAGGTTGGCACGCATGCCGCTCTCGGCGGACTCGGCGTGCTGCAGCTTCTTGCTGAAATCGCCGTAGAACTCGTCGAGGACGTTCTTCCAGTCGCGCTCACCCTGCGCGACATCGTCGAGGTTCTCTTCCATGCCCGCGGTGAAGCCGTAGTCCATCAGGTTGGCGAAGCTTTCGCCCAACCGCTCAGTGACGATGTCGCCCATTTTTTCCGAGTAGAAACGACGGTTGTGCAAGGTCACGTAGCCCCGATCCTGAATGGTCGAGATGATCGCTGCATAGGTGGAGGGGCGGCCGATGCCGCGCTTTTCCATTTCCTTGACCAGGCTGGCTTCGGTGAACCGCGCCGGTGGTTTGGTGAAGTGCTGGCTCGGATCAAGCTGAAGCAGCTCGAGCGTCTCGCCCTTGGTCATTTCGGGCAGCACGTCGTCCTCGCCAGGACGGCTCTGCTGCGGCAGGACACGGGTGTAACCGTCGAACTTGAGAATGCGGCCCTTGGCGCGCAGCTCGAAGTCGCCGGCGGCCACGGTCACGCTGGTCGACAGGTATTGCGCCGGCGGCATCTGGCAGGCCAGGAACTGGCGCCAGATCAGCTCGTAAAGGCGCTCGGCATCGCGCTCCATGCCGCTGAGCTTGCTCGGGTGCGTGTTCACATCGGAGGGGCGAATGGCTTCGTGAGCCTCCTGCGCGCCTTCCTTGCTGCCATAGACCACGGGCGATTCCGGCAGGTACTGCTTGCCGAACTCCTGCTCGATGTACTCGCGCGCCATGCTCACGGCGTCGACCGACAGGTTGGTGGAGTCGGTTCGCATGTAGGTG